>CAYFLE010000109.1:2523-5407 GCA_964343645.1 uncultured Chitinophaga sp.
GGTTCCATGGATGCATCTAAAAACTCTCCGTAATTCAATGTGAGTTCTTCGTTTTGGGCAACGGGGCGTGTTGTGACCACGTTTAATCCGTCAAAGCGTGTGTTTGCATCACAGCTGTGGTTTTGGGGTGCCCACTCGGCAGGATCCTTATCCCAAAGAATAAACACTTCTTCGCTAATAGGGTACGCGTATCTTCTAAAAGTCAACCTATCTTCTTCGTTCCAGTTTTTTTCAACCTCTCTTCGCGTAATCATCCGCTGTGATTTTCCTTCGCCCAAAAAAACAATTTCACCAACACCCAACGATTTATTTGCATACACACCATACCCCGCTATGGCATCTCCCTTAACGCGAAATGGTTTTTGCTGTGCTTGATGTCGGGCAATTCCCTCGTCAATAATGTGTTTTAAAAAACCTGCTTGTCCGATTGGATCATATTTCAACACAAAATCGGCGGAGCCTTCATACCCATCTGTATAAAAAACAGAACAGGTTAAATTCATTTCTAAAAAATACAAATTGCCCGCTGCATCCATTCTAAAATCGAGTCGTCCATAGCCCACACAACCCGCCGTCTTAAATATTTTTTCACTACTTTCTCGTAAGCGCTTTTCAATGGCGACGTCATTACATGGAATGTTGGCCGACGGATGAAGCTCAGAAGTTTTGAGTGAATAGGTTTTGAATTGTTTTCCTGCAGGAAAAATATATTCAACCGGCTTAAAGCTTGTGCACGTATCGGGTGTCTTGTTAGCGGCCACCAATACCGTAAACTCTCGCCCCGCAATATATTTTTCGACAAGTACGCTTCCATATTGCTGTAACAGCGATTTACATTTTATTTCTAACGCTCCGGGGTCGTTTACTAATGACTGGTCGTCCACACCAAGACTATCTCCGGCGTGTGCGGGTTTTACAAACAACGGAAAAGAAAGGCTTTCTGATAAACCAGCAATGTCTGCCTCGGTTTCAATCAGCTTGTAGGGCGGGGTGGCTACGTTTTCGCAATAAGCCACATATTTCAATAGCGCCTTTGGAACATCATATAATTTAGAAGTGGGTCCAGTAAAAGGAAGTTGTAATGTTTCTAATGAGTGAATAACATCCACACCGGGCACCTCCCATTCAGGATAGCCTTCGCAGAGGTTTACAAAAATGTCATATCCTTGTTTTGATAATTCTTTTAACTGTCGATAGGTGGTTAGTTTATTTAGAAAAACATGGTCCACCTGGTGTTCGGGCAATAGGGAAGAAAGATTACGAGGCGGGTCATAGTGTTTGTAATCCACGCCGGTAGTGGAGTAATCGGGTTGTAATACACAAACCTTCACAGCGCTGCTTTTGTTTTTTTGTTTTCCTTTTTGGGGATATTCGTTTCGTGTCGGCGTAACGCGTCTTGTAATATTTCAAACACCACTTGTGTATAAGAGACATTCGATGCTTTTAAAATAGCGCCAATAGATGTATAGTCTTCGTCTTCGCTCAATCCACATTGTGCGTTGGCCTCTAATACATAAAGCTTTCCGGTGGTTTCGTCTTGTCGGATATCAATGCGTGTATATCCCTTTCCTCCCAATGCTGCATATGCTTTTTTACTAAGCGCGCTTAGTTTTTTTTGGAGAGCGGCCGGTGCTGCTGCGTACTCATAAAAATTTTCATTGCCCGGCATCGGCGTTTCGTTTTCGTAAATCTCCCACAGCCGATCAAAAGAAAGAAACCGTTCGGTGGGAGGTAGAGAGGGATGAAAGTGTCTTTCAACCGCCACGTATACCTTACAATTTGATAGGTCATCGGAGGAGCCGGTAATAAATGTGGTGAACTCTGGTCCCGTGATATATTTTTCAACAAAGAGTCCGTCGGCTTGTAAGTTCCAGCCTCTGTAGCCTTCCTCTAGTTCTTTCAAGCGGTTTTTTAATTCTTCTTCCGTGTGAATCACGTTTTTTACAGACACCCCCATACTTCCTCCGGAAACGGCCGGTTTAATAAGAAGTGGTGATCCTACGCGTTGGCAAATGCCGCGAATTGAGCCGGGCTTTCCAGAAATTATTCGCCATGGTGCATTCGGGACACCTTTTTTATCAAACATCTTCTTCATCGGAATCTTAGAAGTAGTGATTGTATAAAAATGTCTGTCGGCACCTGTGTAGATTAGTTTCATTCGTTCCAGCTCATCAATAACAGAAACACCCGGTGTGCCATTTACCTCATCGCCGTCACACAGATTTAATATCAGTGGTTTTTTGGGTTGTTGTTTTTTGGCAATCGCCGCGATTGTTTTTCGTATTTGTTTTTGTGCTACCGGTACCCACTCCCATTCAATTTCTAATTCAGTAAAAACGCGTGTGTATTCTTGAATGCTGTGAGTAAAATCATAATAGTGCGCTAGGTTGGGGTCGTTTGTTTCAAAGTGTGGCGCCAACACCCACACCTTATAGTTTGCTGAAATAAATTGTTGAGTAATTCGCATCAGCTTTTTGTATTTCTTTTTGCCAGGATATACTCATTTAGCCGATATCGGTTGGCCTCTTCTTCACTAAGGTGTTTTCCCCCGCGAATATTGCCCAAACACTGCGGGGTTTGGCAATTACACGCAAAGGTTTGACTCATATTCCACTCGGTGGCTGGATAAAAAAAGGTCATCTCTTCTCCGGCATTAATCGCGCGGAGCGCCACCACCTCCCTGTTTGTTGTATCAAAAAAACAGTTCGGGTCGCAGCTGTGGTTGATAAATTGTAAGTGGGCGGGGTCTAGTAAAATATGTTGTGTGTCGCTTATCTGCACGGTTAAATATGTGGGCGAAGACAGTGTTTCGCGTGCGCCAAACACAGATATTGTTTCCCCGGCAAAAAAATCGCGATTCGCAAAAAAAGCTAGTTGGTTGTTG
>CAYFLE010000110.1:0-5404 GCA_964343645.1 uncultured Chitinophaga sp.
GTAAATGGCAGCGCAAACTTCATCTACATTGGTATTGGGTAATTTGTTCAATTCGTTGCTGCAGTTTGGAAAAGCCTTGCGTCAAAGAATGAAATTATTTTATTTACTGGCTGGTTTGAGTGTGCTACTCGCTAGCTTGTATTACTTTATTCAAAAGCCTTCGTACGAAGCGAAAGTGAGTTTCATACTCGAAGAAAAATCTTCCCTTTCAACCGGTTTAAGTGGAATTGCCTCCTCTTTTGGTCTTGATATTTCCTCGCTGTCTGGTGGTGGTGCTTTATTCAGCGGCGATAATATTTTAGATATTCTGCAGTCACGTCGCATTTTAACGGAAGTGTTATTGTCACGCGTGGATAGTAGCAAGGGAATCAACGGTGCAACCTTAGCCGATTTATACTTGGCACAGGAAATCATTAGTTTACCTTCTGCCAATGACACGCTGGCTTTTGCCAATGTATTACCGGGTCAGGTACACACCCCTTTGCAGGATAGTGTCCTATGTTTGATAATTGATCGGCTTACTCAAAAAGAAATTGTTGCGGAACGCCAAAATAAAAAAGGATCGGTGATTGCATTTATAGTCACTACGCCTAATCAACAGTTTTCCAAATTATTTGCAGAGAGAGTAGTGGCGCAAACACAGCAGCTATATGTCAATGTGAAAACAGGATACATGGCCGCGAACGTAGCTAAGCTCGAAGCAAAAGCAGATTCTATTTTACGTCGTGCCAATGATAAATCTTTTCAAACGGCCTCATTAGAAGTACTCAATGCAAACGAAGCGTTCAAACGTGCCACTGTGCCTGCTGAACTTTCACAGCGTGATCGGTTATTGAATAATACCTTGTATGCCGATGTGGTGAAGAATTTAGAAATGGCTCGTTTAACACTAGCGAGCCAAACACCGGTGATGCAATTACTCGATACACCAGTTTATCCTTTGATTGATAAGCGTAAAAGCTTATTCAAATTGTTAGTGATGGGCCTTGCAGCGGCTACAGTCTTATTTATTGTACTTACTTTTGTAGAGATACCACCTACCAAGGTGAACTAACCGAACCTATCCTGCATGCGTTTTCGTTTTCTTCCTATTTTATTTTTGATTGCTGTGCAATTTTCAGCGCAGTGGACACAAGCGCAAACCTCACCCGTGGGTTGGATGGATATGGATGCTACGCTCCGAAATCTGCAATTGTTAGGACAGTTAGATCCCAATATTTCATTTGCAGTTCGGCCTCTTCATTATAAGCCCGGCATTACGCGTCGCAATATGACGGGTGCTACCATTCAAGATATTTTCAATGATATGGATAGCAGTGGTTCGCTTTTCAAGTCTATTCATTTCGATGACAATAAAGGAGTACTTCGCTTACTACCTACGCAGTTCACCTTTAAGAATAATACCCACCATCCTTATGGATGGAATGATGAAGGCATGATTGCTGCAAAGGGAGCGCAAACCATAGTGAGTGCGGGTGTTTATTCTCGGTATGGTCCTGTTAGCATTCAAGTACAACCGCAATGGATTCGTTCACAAAATGCACAGTTTGAAACCAATGCTTCCTATGGTTCACAGGTGAGTGGCATGCAGGAAAAATTTTCATTGGGACAATCAAGTGCGTTATTACATATTGGGGGATTTGCCACTGGGCTATCTACGCAAAATTTATGGTGGGGGCCTGGACAGTTTAGCAGTTTGTTGCTTTCTAATAATGCACCAGGATTTAGACATTTTACCTTACAAACCACACAGCCTCTTTGTTTGCCGATTGGGTCTTTTGAAGGGCAAATCGTAGCTGGTCGTTTAAATGAAGATTCATCTTTTACCAAAGGGCTATATGAGAATTTTCATTTGAAGCCAATGACATTTTCTGATCAATGGCGTTATTTTAATGCCATTGTAGTGACTTTTCAGCCTAGTTTTTTTAAAAATTTTCATATAGGCGGGACGCGTGCTTTTCAAACGTATAAAAAAGATTTTCAAGCGCTAGGGGGAAGAATTATCCAACGATATTTTCCAGTACTTACCAATATTTTCAAAGACAATGGGGATGATCCATTGGGCGGTTCTACAAGAGATCAGCAAATCAGTTTATTTACGCGTTGGGTATTCCCTAAAGCACATAGTGAGTTTTATTTTGAATATGGATGGAATGATCATAAGAGTAACATGCGTGATTTGTTACTTGATCCTGTACATGCGGCCGCTTATATAGTAGGGGCTAGGAAAGTATTGGTCCTCCCCAGAAAAAACTTTTTAGAATTTTCAGGAGAGATTACGCACATGGCACAATCAGTGGATTATGTGTTGAGAGGTGCCGGCAATTGGTATGTGCACGGAGGTGTCGTGCAAGGCATGACTAATGATCGTCAAATTTTAGGAGCGGGAAGTGGAATGGGTAATAACGTGCAAACAATCAAGACTACTTGGTTCAAAGGCTTTGCTCGTTTGGGGGCTTCAGTACAACGCATTCAACATGATCCAAAGGCACTTGCGGGTTCTAACTTTTTTGCGTTGCGCGATGTGTTTTGGAATGAGTGGGCTTATGGAATCAATGGGCGCTATCGCTTGGGTCGTTTCATGCTGAGTGGCGAAATGCAATTTACCCGTTCAAAAAATTACGCCTGGACCAACAATAATCAACGCGATAATTTTTACTCTTATTTACAATTATCCTATCTCTGGTGAAACGGTTTAGTTTACATATTATTCTTTTAAGTGCATCATTGGTTGCCTCCTTAGCATCGCAGGCGCAGTACAATGGGTTGCTACAAAAAAATGATATGGCAGATGGGCTTCGTACCATTCAAATATTAGATAGTGCTACTACTGCCAAGCAACATCTTACTGATTATTCGTTCACTATCCGCCCCATTATGCCGGAGATTTGGCAAGGAACCAAAAAGAATTGGATTGCACTTAAGCGGGTTGGGTATTCTCGGATGTACAATGATTCAGTGCCCTTGACTATTAACAATGAAAGTTTTTATCCCGCCACGGGTTGGCAGGATCGTTTTACAGCTGGCGTGCAATTAAAACTCGGACGTCTATTAGTAGATTTTCAACCCGAATATGTCAAAGCAGAAAATTTACAACAAGCTTCCATTAGTGACCAGATTCGAGATGGAAACTATTACACGCGGTTTTATTTTATGCAGCTCAACATTATTGATTGGCCACAGCAGTTTGGGTTGAAGCCTATTGAAAAATATTATTTGGGGCAATCTTCTGCCCGACTATTATTTGATAATTTATCAGTGGGCATCTCCAATGAAAATATTTGGTGGGGACCGGGTCGTCGCAATGCATTAATCATGACTAATAATGCACCGGGTTTTTTACATGCGGATATAAAAACAGTAAAACCAGTCAAAACAATATTTGGTGCCATTGAAATGCAAGCCGTATTTGGGAAACTAGATTCATCCGGTATTGAGCCGGTTGAAAATATTCGTCAGCGTCAATACTGGCCTGGGGCCTATGTACCCAAGGAAAATATTCGCCGTCAAATGCTGGGTTTTGTATTTAGTTGGCAACCACGCTGGGTAAAAAATTTATATATCGGCTATGCAGCGGCTTATTATGGTTATGTCAAATACGAAGGGGCGGATGGAAAGCCAATTCCTCAGTATCCCTACTCGCTAACAATCCCTACTGGGAAAGGGGCTCAACTGGGTTCACTCTTTTTCCGCTATTCAATGCCAAAAGATCGCGCTGAAGTATATGGTGAATTTGGCAGAGCCGATAAGTTGCCAACTCCTTGGAATTTAGCAGAGGATACAATTCCGATTGGTTACGTTTTTGGTCTTAGAAAATGGATGAAACTCCGCGGGCAAAATCATATTGAAGTGAGTATGGAAGTTTCTCATTTGCAATTGCCCGATCCCCGGTTGATATTTAATGCAACTAATCCGTTCAGCATCCCGAAAGTGAATAGTTGGTATACACATCCGCAAATTCGTCAGGGCTACACCAATCAAGGGCAATTATTGGGTGCGGCAGTAGGGCCTGGCGGAAACAGTCAATTCTTTGATATCAGTTGGGTCAACCGTCATAACCGAATTGGATTTCATGCGGAACGCTGGGTGCATAATAATGACATGAACTATTACCAGAATTTGTCTGGTTCTTTAGGGTATGGCCCACATTATAGATATTGGACTAGCTTGACCTATGGGGTACATGCGCAAATTCGTGTGGCTGGGCTTTTCCTTTCTGCAGCTTATAATGTAGGTCAATCGCTCAATTATCAATGGGTGAAAATAGGCGGAGGCGTAGATGGGCCTTCTATTTCCGATAAGCCCGTTTCCAATCTTACATTCTCTGCTCAATATGAACTTCCCTGGCAATTGGAATGGCGCTGGCCAAAGACGGGCATCAATGCTAAGCTGAAAAAGTTTGGCGATAAAATTGGATGGCCCTTTTGTGATTGTAAATTTGGCTTCAAACGGAAAGAGTCCGTTAGTACCGAATGATTCAACGCACCTCAATTCAACGACACTCTCGTTATTTATTGAACCTGGGATCCACCTTTGGATCACAGGCTGTCACCGCACTCTCTATTTTGATTCTCACTCCCTTGCTGGTGCAACGGCTGGGTGAAAATTTGTATAGCACGTATGGCGTTTTATTAAACCTGATCTTGGTAGGTTCCATTTTTGATTTTGGACTCAATACGGGATTAATTCATCGATTGATCCAAGAACCGAGTCGTCGTAATCATTTACTGAATGCGGTCTTCTTTTTTTACTTTCTCATTTTTTTATTGGCTGCACCTATCATTTACTTGCTTTTTTCAATTGGGTGGATAATCGGCACTGAACAACAATGGATATTATCATTATTACTTGCTGGCTTGATTGTTCAGAATATGCTCGCTTCTTATGTGGATGCCGTCTTTCAATCCATTAATAAACTTTATTTAAGTAAATGGGTTCGTATCGGGCGCACCATTATCGAAGCGGTTTTGTTATTTGTTATTAGTGCAAAAGGATCTGTTGCCTTGTTATTGGCTACTAGTTTTTTGGTGAATATTTTATTTATTGTGGTACTGCTGCGTGTAGCGTTCAAACAAGTTCAATTTACTATCCATTGGCAGCAATTTGATTTCTCCGTTTTACGCAGCCAGTTAGGCTATAGCTTTTGGTATTTTCAAAGTATGTTGGCAACTGTCATTGCGTATAACATCCAGATTTTATTATTGCAGCATTACCTCACTGCTGCACAGCTCACTGTTTTTTTGTTGGTGTTTCGTTTTTTTGAGGTATTCCGTACAGGCCTCACCAATTTCACAGGCGTTTTGTTTCCTTCAATCTCAGCAATGCAAGCCGAACAAAATTGGAAGGGATTACAACAGCGTTTTCGATTTGTTTTCACGCGTGTTTTTGGGTTGTCGCTATTGGC
>CAYFLE010000111.1:0-5388 GCA_964343645.1 uncultured Chitinophaga sp.
CTGATATACAAATATTTAAAATGTTTTCGATTTTAATTGTTTCAAAAAACTATTCAATTCATTTAAATTCAATCAACCAAAAAAAATCAACATGAAAAAAATCGTATTGGGATTACTGGTTTCAACGTCATTAGTTGCATGTAAAAATGTTGAAACGAAAGAAACAGTAACTACTGAGCAAGCTCCTGCTGCCATTGAGCACATTTACAAACCAACTTATACCGATAATTTCAAAATTGGTGATCAAAAAAATGTATTAATCGTTGAAGAACTGCATCAGGCGATGTTTGCAAAAGATTTCAAAAAGATTGGAGAATATTTATCCGATACTGTTGTATTTGATTTAGAAGATGGTTCAACAGTAAAGGGCAAAGAAGCAAGCTTAGCCTATATGGAAAAAGCCTTTGCGGAACTGAATATCAAAAATTATTCATTAACTGGTGCTGTTCCTATAGTGGGCGAAAATGGGCATCAGTGGGTTATAATGTTTGATAAAGCCGATATTGAAACTCCTGATGGTAAAACGCAAAAAGTTTCTTGGGTAGATGCATTTAGATTTGAAGCTGGAAAAGTGGTACATATGAATGGGTATGCTAAAAGCCCTAAATAATCCTATCTCATAAAAAAGGCCCCTGCAAAGCAGGGGCCTTTTATTTCCAACTCCACCAAACTTACTTGGCAGTTGTTGCAGCTGGTAAATCTGAATTTGAAATATCTCTATGCAGTTTCCACTTGCCATCCACTTTTTTCCAAAGCACTAAATATTTCCCTTTATCTAATTGAGCACCTTCGTTTGATTTAATTATAAAAGTGCCCTCCTCTGTAATATAGTTTTCATCGCCCCATACTTCAGTCGTAGTTAATTCTATATTTCTAATACCTGCATTTATAAAACTGCTCCATACTTTAATTAAATTCTCTGTGCCGTTTACGGATGGCATGTTATTAAACATTACCGCACCATCGGGACTATATGCAGCTGCAGTACCAATTGAATCACCCTTAGCAATTACATTCATCAGCTCTTTATTAGCTGCTTCAATCTCTTTTTTTGCATTTGCTAAATCAAATGCAGGTTTTGTTTCGGTATTGCTTTTACAAGCAAATAGAAACGATGCAATTAAAATAGTGAAGAGTAGTTTTTTCATAAATATTTATTTTATAACTGTAATATACTTTTAATTTATTGTTCTTTCACCTCAATTTTCGCAAGTAGTGTAGTTCTTGGATCAGCAAGTAAAGCTAATGGGTTTTTATCTACTTTGATTTTGAAGGTGGAGGATTTGCCGCTGCATTCGAAGCTTACTATTTTCTTACTTATAGCATCAACTAACTCAATTTCAATAGGGAATTCGAAAGTAAACCCTGTAGACTGTTTTTGGTCAATCTTCACTTCTACCTGCGAAGTGGTACTATCATAGCTCCATGCAACTTGTACATTTAGCACCTCAGGTCTATGAAGCCACTGATTACGAAATGTGTTAAGCGGAACTTTGGAAAATTTTTGCATGACTTCAAAAAAGTCATCTGTCGTTGCGTTTTTATTATAGAAAGCATGATAATACGATCGTATGCCTTCTCTAAATGCTTCATGTCCCATTTTTTCCCGTAGCATATGAAGCACCCAAGCTCCTTTTTGATAGGTCATGTCATTGGTCACAGCTCCTTCCTCGGCCGTGCGACTATCTACAATTTTATACGTAGAGTCTTTGCTATAAAAGTTAAAAACGCGGATCCTTGCTTTTTTTAATTCATCGATATAAGTGCTTTCGCCATAGGCATATTCTTGAAATAGCATCGTGAAATAAGTAGCAAAGCCTTCACTTAGCCAAGCGTCATCCCAGGTCGTTTCTGTAACTGCATTGCCAAACCATTGGTGAGCGATTTCATGAATGACCACATTGCGCAGCCGAACATCTTGTTTTCCGTTAATAAGATTCTCGCCATAAAAAATAGCAGATGCAGTTTCCATACCGCCACCTACACTGGGTGATTGGATGTTTGCGAGCTTTTCATAGGCAAATGGCCCCACGTAGTTTGAATAAAAGCCCAACACTTCTTTAGTAGGACTTGCAAAATCATAAAACCCCCTTTCTCGGTCTTGTGGATAAACCCAGGTTTGAATTTCCTTTCCCAAAAATTCATCCACATGCTGTACAGCAAACTTTGCTACACCTAGCACGTACAACCACGAAGAAATAGGCACTGATTGTTTCCAATGGGTGAGTTTTTGATTTGCGTTTATTATCGATTCTTCTTTAAGCAGGCCATTTGAAATTACCTGGTAGTGTGAAGGGGCTGTAATAATAAACTCATTCGTTGCTTTATCGTAAGGGTGATCTACTGTTGGCAACCAATGTCTAGTGCGGTTAGGCCAGTTTTCATTAAAAAAGCATCGCTCGCCATGTTGATTATTACCAATGCGAAGACCATCGGCGGGTATCCCTCGATAGTTGATCACAAAAGTTGCGGTACTATTTTTTGCAAATGATCGAGGAAGATCAATCCATAGCACGTTTTTTTCATGTTTGTAGGAGACAGGATTATCTTCAAAAAGTACGCTTTCAACTAACATTCCTTTGTCTTTTAATTCTGCTGAGCGGTTTATTAAATCAAAGCGTAGTTTTTTGCAGTCATTGGTATTAAATTGTACGACTATCGAAGTTCTTCCAATGATTTCATCAGTTGCATCTGAAAGAGTTAACTCAAACTTGTAATGTAAAATATCGAGTGAATAGTTTATAGGGTAATTATCGGCATGACTAACCGTTGAAATCCTTAATAGAAGAATGAGTAGCAGGCTTTGAAGATATCTCATGGTAGTAGGGTGATCTTTTTTAAGTAATAGCCATTTGGATCAACGAGAGGGGGAGTGGCGCTCTGAATTTTAATTCCTTCTTTATTGATAGTATACCTCTCTTTACCTGCAGATGTAGTGATTTCTAATGGCAGCGGCATAAAGAAATTATTGAGCTTTATAGTATACTGCTGATAGCCTGTTTCTTTAATGCTAAAATCTAGTACATCGGTAGTACGCATATAAAAATCAAAGAAGGGCTTAAGGTCTTTCCCAGCAGCATTGCTAAATAGTTTTTCTACATCGCTAGTGGTAACAAAATTATCATAGGTGTAAGCTGGGTCGGTGGCAAGTTTTTTGAGGGTGGGGAGAAAAATATCGTCTCCAATTACAAAGCGTAGGCTATGCATAAAAAAGGATCCCTTTGTATAAATATCTGTGAATGCATAGGTCTCATCCTCAGATAACTCTTCGCCGCCCACCATCGGTTTTTTATACTTTATTGATCGTCGGTGTGCGTTTATGATTTTATCATAGGCTGCTTGTCCGCCTAATTCATAATGGGCGAGCGCTTCTGCGTATGTGCCAATTCCTTCTTGGATCCACATATGTGCCCAGTCTTTGTTGGTTACTTTATTTGCCCACCATTCGTGCGCGTATTCATGATAAAGATTATCGGAGTAGTCGTTATTCCCTACGCGGGTGTACACAAACTTATTTTGAAACGTAATGTTTGTTTGATGCTCCATTCCTGAATTTGGTACCTCACAAATACCTATCTTTTCTTTATACCAGGGGTATTCACCAAAGTACTTTTCAAGAATGCGCGAGTCTCTTGCCTTTAACTCAATTAGTTTCTCCGCTTCTTTAACGTCTTCTTCCAATACATAGAACACAATGGGGACTATATTGCCATTGATTGTGGTATAATCTTTTTGAACAACCTTATACTTGCCAATATTGAAAAGCACACAATAGTTACTGATTGTATAATTTGTTTTCCAGTGATAAGTAGCCAATTTTTTTCGTTGTGTTATTTTTTGAAGCAGACCCGGTCCGGATACTACCAATGAATCGGGAACGGTGATAAATAAATCGACGCCTTCATTGGGTTCATCACTTGGATGATCCTTACAAGGAAAATAAACGCGGCCTCCTTCTTTTTGACAATTGATGGCAATCCAGGGATTACCGCTTTTGTCTTTGGTCCACGTAAAACCACCCGACCACGGCGGTCTAATAGCAACTGGTGGCTGACCGCTGTAGTTTACACGAATAGTAACAGGCCCTTGTTGAAATCCTTTTTCGGAAGTGATATAGAGTTTGTTATCAGTATGCGTGAACTTTTGTGCTTTACCATTTACTTCTATCGAGGATACTTGATATAGATTGATAAGGTCTAGCAATAACGAATCCGTATTTTTTGCAAGAAGTACATTCACGTCTGTATAACCAGCAATAGACTCTTTTGAAATATCAATTGCGAGTGAGAGTGTGTAGTGTCTAACGTCCATATTTGCTTGGATCGGATTTAGCTTTCCTCCTGACGACAGCTTGCTAATATCTCGATTCTGCGCTTGGGCAACTAGACTTATGCAGCTAATTAGTAGACAGAGAACTTGTTTCATCGAATTACAATTTATAATGATAAGTATCCAAATTTATCTAGTTTTATAGTAGAAACCTCAAGTAATGCGTACAGCACTTCTGTTCTTGATTTTGTTTATTAGCATGACCCTCCAAGCTCAGCGCTTGAAAAGTAATAATGGCTCTACCGTAGGTTATATAGAGAACGGGCGAGTGAAAGGTAGTAATGGTAGCACCATTGGTTATATAGAGGATGGTAGAGTTAAAAATAGTAGTGGATCTACTATAGGCTATTATGAAGAAGAAAGAATTAAAAACTCGTCGGGCTCAACGATAGGTTATTTTGATAATGGGCGAGTGAAAAATAGTACAGGCTCTACAATAGGCTATGTGGAAGACGGTCGTGTTAAAAGTGGTAACGGTTCTACGATTGGGTATTATGAAAATGTAAGACGCATAGAAGCTGCGTTGTTTTTCTTCTTTTTCTTTTATTAAATATTTGTTGTTGAATATTACTTAAAAAGTGAATTGATGCGACTGTTAGTCATTATATTCTTACTCACTTTCAATTACTCTTTTGGGCAGCAAAAAAATCCAATACCCACACCATTTATTTTCAAATCAACTTTTCATGCTGCGCCAATCAGTAAATCAATTGTTGCCATTAAGCCAGATTTCATAAGTACAACACAAGGGTTTATGTGCAAGCAAGAGTGGAAGTTTGAAAAGATGACAAAAGTACCTTTCAAATTCAGGCTTGGGTCAGTTGACTATGTTAACAGAATGGAGGGGAAGTAGTCAAAAGCTGTTCAAGTTGTATTAGCCTTTTTGCGGAAAAAAATGTCGCCCAATTGTCGCCAACAGGATGAAGTTTCATACACATATTTACTTTTTCTTGCAAACAAAAAAGCCTGATAATCAATAATGTTCTTGATTATCAGGCTCTTACTGTGGTGTGGGGCGGGATCGAACCGCCGACACAAGGATTTTCAGTCCTTTGCTCT
>CAYFLE010000112.1:0-5320 GCA_964343645.1 uncultured Chitinophaga sp.
GGAACCGTCGATATGCGTGAGTGCAATGGCAAAGAAAAAAGCAGGAATCAGATTGCCAATTACGGCACTAAATGCCACTAAGGGAAGTCGCTTGGTTTCAATTTTTCTCCATTGAAATAGTGCAAAGGGAAGGGAGACTAATGCAGCGGAGAATATGCGAAGGGAGGCAATCTGTGAGCCGGTAAGGGCAATGGTGCTTTCTTTCATCAATTTGAAAGAGCTTCCCCAGATCAGGCAAAGAAGCACAAAGAGCAGCCAGCTGATTAATTTATTGGACATCGGTCGCAAAGTTCTGTAAATTTGTTTGCTTGAACATCAACTCTTAAAGATTTAACACGTGCAACCCAATTCATATCAAATAAAGCTTCCACAATTTGAGGGTCCTTTTGATCTTTTGTTATTTTTTATTGAGCGCGACGAGCTAGATATCTACAACATTCCTATCACGCGCATCACCAATGACTTTTTAGATTATATCCATGCACAGGAAGAGTTAAATGTGGAACTAAGTAGTGAGTTTATCCTATTTATTTCAACACTTATGCGGATCAAGGCAAAAATGTTATTGCCTCGCAAAGAATTGGATGAGCAAGGAAATGAAATTGACCCACGTGCTGAATTGGTCAATAAGATTTTGGAATACAAACGCTTTAAGGAAGCTTCCGCCCAAATGGCTGAAATGGAAGCGCAACGCTTGTTACTGGTGAAGCGGGGAAATATACAGCGCGAATTAGCTTCCATTGGGGAAGAAGCGAGTGAGGGAACTGAAATTACGCAAGTCACCCTCTTTAAATTAATGAAGGCCTTTGAAAAGGCTTTGCAGAAATATAGTGATCGGGTCAACAAACCAGTTCACACAGTTGTGCGCTACAATTATACCATGGAAGGAAGTCGGAAGAGTATGTTGTCCATGGCCAAAGCCGAAAAGACGCTTTCTTTTGAAAAAATATTTGAAACCTGTGAAAACAGAGTGCATGCTATTTTCACCTTCCTGTCTGTATTGGAATTAATTCAACTCCATTACCTCCGGATACTAATTGGAGAAGGGAAAAATAATTTCATCATTGAATACGATGAAGAAGGCGCTGCTGCTGCTGAAGCGGCCGCGATTGACTTAGTGGATCCTTCCTTGAATTAATCGGAAATCTTTACAGAAACGCCCACCATTTTACGAACAGTGGCCGCAATCGCAGCGGCATCATAGTTGCATTCGCGATGTAATTCAGCGGGTGTGCCATGTTCGACTAAGCGATCAGGAATACCTAGTATCTGTAAATCATTTTTGTAGCCATGCTCGGCCATAAATTCCAATACAGCAGAACCAAAACCGCCTTTCACGGTGCCATCTTCCACGGTAATTAGTTTGGGATAACGCTGGCAAGCTTCATGTAACAACGCTTCGTCAAGGGGTTTTACAAATCGAATATCATAATGACCCGGACGAATACCGTCGTTCAGTAATTCACGAATCGCGGCCGCAGCAAAATTGCCCGGATGACCTAAACTCAGAATCGCAATTTCTTCACCCTCTTTTAATTTCCTTCCCGTGCCAATTTGAATTTCTTTGAAAGGTGTTTTCCAATCAGGCATTACACCCTCACCACGGGGATAGCGAATTACAAAGGGAAGTTTGGTGCTTTCCAATTGTGCTGTATACATCAAATTACGTAACTCACTTTCATTCATGGGAGCACTGATGATCATATTGGGAATACAACGGAAATAAGATACATCGTAACAACCATGATGGGTTGGTCCGTCATCACCCACCACACCCGCGCGGTCTAAACAAAAGATGACCGGTAATTTTTGAATCGCTACATCATGCACTACGGAATCATACGCGCGTTGCATGAAGGAAGAATAGATATTGCAAAATACTTTGAGACCTTGCGTGGCCATTCCTGCACTCACGGTAACGGCATGTTGTTCTGCAATGCCCACATCAAAAGCACGATTGGGCATTTTCTCCATCATAAATTTCAAGGAAGAACCAGAGGGCATTGCCGGAGTGATACCAAAGATCTTTTCATTCAGTTCTGCTAGTTCAATGATGGTGTGTCCAAATACATCCTGGTATTTAGGTGGCTGCGGTCCATCTTTCTTCTTTTGCATGATTTCACCAGTCACTTTATCAAAAAGTCCGGGTGCATGCCATTTGGTTTGATCTTTTTCTGCCAATGCATATCCTTTTCCCTTGGTGGTGATCACATGTAACAATTTTGGCCCGGGTATCTTGCGTAAATCTTGCAAGGTGTCTACCAAATTGGAAATATTATGTCCGTCAATAGGTCCAAAATAACGGATGTTGAGCGCTTCAAATAAATTGGAACTACTGCTGACCACTCCCTTTATTCCCTCGGTTAATTTATGGGCCATGGAGCGACTGAAATTTTTTCCAATGGGAAGTTTGCCCAGCAGATTCCAGATCTCTCCTTTCATTTTGTTATAGGTAGGAGAGAGTGCGATGTCTGTTAGATATTGTTTGAGGGCTCCTACATTAGGATCGATGCCCATACAATTGTCATTCAAAATAATGAGCACATCTGAATCAGCCACTCCGGCGTGATTCATTCCTTCAAAAGCGAGACCTGCTGTCATAGCTCCATCACCAATCACAGCTACCACTTTTCGGTCTTTTTCACCTTTGAATTTAGCTGCCATGGCCATACCTAACGCTGCAGAAATAGAAGTAGAAGAATGCCCAACCCCAAACGTGTCATATTCACTTTCGCTTCGTTTGGGAAATCCGCTTAATCCTTTGTATTTGCGGTTGGTTGGAAAATTATCGCGACGTCCAGTCAATATTTTATGTCCATAAGCTTGATGTCCTACGTCCCAAACCAATTGATCGTAGGGTGTATTATACACATAGTGAAGGGCTGTGGTTAATTCTACTACTCCTAAACTAGCCCCAAAATGTCCGCCATGTACGCTTACCACGTCAATAATGTATTGACGTAATTCATCGCAAACCTGGTGAAGTTGCTCCTTGGAGATTTTTTTCAGGTCCTCGGGGGAATCAATGGTTTTGAGAAGGGGGCCCGGGGTTATTTGCATAGGTAATCGGTTACAAAGTAAAGATAACAAAGAAACGGCAGGATGGTTGAGCATCCCCCGCTGAAATTGCTACTTGACCACTGGTCCAAATTTCTATTTTTTAAAGGAGATGCGCAGTAACTTTAACCAGTGATTAACTTGTTTCAATCTCGCGAACGACTTTATTGGCTACTCCAGTTCACTGGCTGGGGGGTGTTAGGGGCCATCACAGTTTTATTTGCGAACATTTTCAATGTACAATTGGAGCCTCGTGTCTTAGCAGGGCGCATTTTAGTGATTTGTATTTGGGGCTTACTCATCACACATCTTACTCGCTTTATTGTAAAAAAAGGAGGATGGCTACAACAACCCCTGGAGAGAGCCTGGGCCGGATTATTTTTGGCCATTTTTTTGAGCGCGTCGATCTACGGGGTGCTTGTGTTGTTTTCACTCGAATTTTTTAATCTGTTTTTGACACCAGAGGCCTATCAACTCAGTTATTTTCAAAAATGGTTGGCCATCACGATTGATAATGGGTTATTTATTTTTTCCTGGTTATTGTTGTATTATTTTTTCCATTACTACTCCGATAATCGTCGCAGACAATTAGATACGCTCAAGTTAGAGTCCACGGTTCGTGAGTTGGAATTAAAAACACTTAAGGCCCATATCAATCCACATTTTATTTTCAATTCACTCAATAGTATTCGCGCACTAGTAGATGTTAACCCTGAGCGCGCCAGACGGGCCATTACCGAGCTGAGTAATTTATTACGCAGCAGTATGCAAAATGAAAAATTGCAATTAGTGCCCTTGCGTCAGGAAATGGATATCATTCGCGATTATCTCGCACTGGAGACCATTCGATTTGAAGATCGCTTACAAGTAGAATTAAATGTGGCGGATGACACGTTGGATTTACCCATTCCTCCCATGATGTTACAGACCTTAGTTGAAAATGCCATCAAGCACGGGATCAGCACTCGCGTGAATGGGGGATGGGTACGCATTCATTCCGTCAGGCAGGAAGGGAATCATGTATTAGAAGTGGCAAATAGTGGGTATCTCAATAGTGCCGTGATCACAGCGGGATTTGGATTAAGCAGCACCCAAAACAGACTCCAATTATTATTCGGAAGCAAAGCACGACTATCTATCCGTCAAGGAGAAAAAGAAGTGGTGCTTTGTTCAGTCACTATTCCAATCTAATTTTTATGTCTATTAAGACCTTACTCATTGATGACGAAAGATTGGCGCGGCTAGAGCTGCGAAAATTACTGAAAGAGCATCCTTCTATTGAGGTAATTGAAGAAGCAGCCAATGTAGAGGAGGCGCTTCAAAAAATTGATCTTCTAAAGCCCGATTTAATTTTCTTAGATATCCAAATGCCTAGTAAAACCGGATTTGATTTATTGGCTGAATTGGATCGAGCCCCCCAAGTGATTTTTACCACGGCGCACCATGAGTTTGCCTTAAAAGCATTTGAAGTCAATGCACTCGATTATCTGATGAAACCCGTTGAGCCCGGTCGTTTGGCCGATGCGATTCAGAAAATTCAATCGATAGAAGGCTTGCGCACAGCCGCTCAAGAAGCGGAAGCGGGGAATGGTGGATTGCTCACTGAAAATGATCAGGTTTTTGTGAAAGACGGAGAACGCTGTTGGTTTGTGAAGCTCAGTGAAATTCGTTTGTTTGAGAGTGTGGGAAATTATGCCCGTGTTTTTTTCGGGACCAATCGCCCCATGATTTTAAAATCCTTGAACGCACTAGAAGATCGATTAGATCCAAAAGTTTTTTTTCGTACCAACCGCAAGCATATTGTCAATTTGCGGATGATTGAAAAAGTGGAACCCTATTTCAATGGCGGTTTATTATTGGAATTGAAAGGAGGAGATAAAATTGAAGTGAGTCGCCGACAAACACTTCGTTTTAAAGAGATGATGAGCTTTTAATCGCTGCACTCATTTCACTTAATAGTTTGCTGTCTTTTTCAATCGCATTGCCTACTACGATTAGGTCTGCACCTGCTCGGCAATTTTCAATGGCTTTTTCAGGCGTTTTGATTCCTCCGCCAACAATAAGGGGAATAGTTATTTGACTCGATACTCGCTTAATCATAGACGGGGTAATGGCTTGTTTGGCACCACTGCCTGCATCCATATAAATAAGTTTCATGCCCAGCATTTCACCGGCTAGTGCCGTGCAAAGGGCTATATCTTCTTTATCCGCAGGAATCGGAGAAGCATTACTGATATAGGAAACAGTGGTGGGAGCGCCGCCA
>CAYFLE010000113.1:0-5240 GCA_964343645.1 uncultured Chitinophaga sp.
GAAGAGAGCATTCGAATATCATTGGCAATTTTCATCAAACTAACAGCTACGGTTTTTAATGCACCATGTGCTTCAACAATCGCATCATGAGCGGCCAATGCTTCAAATTTGTTTGCAGCTGTTTTAAAGGGCAGCCCTGTTAATTTAGCAATATGATTGGCCACGTTCTTATCGTAATCTTTGGGCGTGTTGATTCCTGTTCCTACAGCAGTTCCGCCAAGTGCCAGCTCGCGTAAATGCTCGAGTGAATTTTTGATCGCTTTTAATCCGTGATCTAGCTGTGATACATAGCCGCTAAACTCTTGTCCAACTGTTAAAGGGGTTGCATCCATAAAGTGGGTTCTTCCAATTTTCACCACTTTCATGAAGCGTTTACTTTTTTTAGCTAGTGTATCTCTTAATTGCTTTATCCCCGGAATAGTGGTTTCAACCAAAATAGTATAAGCCGCTATATGCATCGCTGTGGGGAACGTGTCATTAGAAGATTGTGATTTGTTCACATCATCATTGGGGTGTAAAAATTTTTCCTTGTCGGTTAGTTTTCCTCCTTTGAGTACGTGACCGCGGTAGGCAATTACTTCATTCACATTCATATTACTCTGCGTACCGCTTCCTGTTTGCCAAACTACTAGTGGAAAATAGTCATCTAATTTTCCTTGTAAAATTTCATCACACACTTTCCCAATAAGACTGGCTTTGTTTTGTGGTAAGACACCTGCATCCTGATTAGTGAGTGCCGCTGCTTTTTTTAAGTGCGCAAAAGCCCGAATAATTTCTTTGGGCATCTTATTGATGTCCTGGGCAATTTTAAAATTGTCGATACTACGTTGGGTTTGTGCACCATAATAGGCTTGCAGAGGAACTTTTACTTCCCCCATCGTGTCTTTTTCAATTCTGTATTGCATAGGGATTGGATTATTAGCCCTGCAAAGTTAGTTGAACTTGGGCTTTCTTTTTTCGAGAAAAGCACTCACGCCCTCTTGCATTTCAGGCGACCCAAAGCACTCACCAAAAAGCCGCACTTCCTCGGCATATCCATTTTTAGTCTTGTCAAAGCAAGCGCCTACCGCTTCAATCACTTTGCCTACAGCCTGTGGCCCTTTTGAAAGAATAGTGCGGAGTAGTTTTTTAGATTCTTCTAACAGATCACCGGTTGGCACTACATGATTAACCAATCCCCATTGTAGGGCACTGGCTGCATCCAGCGTATTCCCACTCATCATTAATTCAAGTGCCTTTCCTCTGCCTACTAACTTAGTCAGTCGTTGCGTGCCTCCATACCCGGGGATCAATCCCAAGTTCACTTCCGGTTGTCCAAACTTTGCCTGCTCTGCTGCAATACGGATATGACAGGCCATGGCTAATTCGCAGCCTCCTCCCAGTGCAAAACCATTCACGGCTGCAATCACAGGCTTTTTACTTTTTTCAATTCTCTCAAATATGCGTTGTCCTCTTGCAGCCATTTCCATAGCAGCCAGGGCATCGATGCCTTTGAACTCACTGATGTCTGCACCCGCAACAAATGCTTTTTCACCACTCCCTGTTAAAATGATTCCTTGAATGGCGGATTCTTTTTTGATTTGAATGAAGGCCTGTTCTATTTCTTCTAAAACAGTTTTATTCAGCGCATTCATTTTATCAGGACGATTAATCGTGATCACTAAAATCCCTTCTTCAAGTTGTCCGCTGATTGTTTGGAAACTCCCCCAATTATTCATAATCGATATTTTAGGAACGATGTTTTTCTACCCATTCTTTGATGTAGGCAGCAATTTCTTGGGTGCCTGTACCTGGATGAAATAATTTCCCAACTCCTTGTTTCGACAATATTGCTGCATCTTCTTCCGGTATGATACCGCCTCCCGTAAGTAAAACATCCTCTAATCCCTTTTCTTTAAGTAGCGCAATGATTTTTGGAAAAACGGTATTGTGCGCGCCAGATAAAATTGAAATACCAATGGCATCTACATCTTCTTGTAAGGCTGTATTCACAACCATTTCAGGTGTTTGGCGAAGTCCTGTATAAATAACTTCCATCCCTGCATCGCGTAAGGCCGTCGCAATCACTTTTGCTCCGCGGTCATGTCCATCTAGACCTACTTTAGCTACTAATACGCGTACAGGTCTTTTCATGGGTTAATTTGTTTTCAAAATTAGCTCCTTTGCTTGAATCAACCTGGCAATGGTTTCTTCCTTTCCGAGTAGCGCCGCAATATCAAAAACGCCCGGTCCAAATTTTCCTCCAACAAGCATGATGCGTAACGGAAGCATGAGTTCGCCTACTTTCAATGACTGAGTGGCAGCAAGATCTTTTAAAATTTTTTCTAACTCTGCTGCTGTCCACTGATGTGTTTGCTCATAGTAATGAATCAACGCGCTAAAAAAAGTTTCTTTTTCAGTAGACCACTTGGAAAGAATGGAAGCGGTGTCTATTTGTGTGGGTCTTTCAAAAAAGAAGCGACCTTGTTCTACAAAATCTGATAGTAGTGTGCAGCGTTCTTTCACTAAGTCAATAACTTTTTCTAATCGATCTGTGTCAGCAATGAGGAGTCCTGTTTTTTCAAATTGTTGACGAATCAACGGAAGCAGTCGGCTGGCAGTACTTTTTTTGATCCATTCGTGATTGAACCACCTTGCTTTTTCATAGTCAAATTTTGCCCCACTACTATGTACACGCTCCATGGAGAATGCAGCAATTAATTCTTCTTTTGTATACAATTCTTTTTCTGTTCCTTCATTCCAACCCAAGAGCGCTAATAAATTGATAAAGGCTTCAGGTAAAAATCCTTTTTCTTTAAACCCTTCCGTAAGTTCTGCCGATTTGGGATCTTTCCAATTCATGGCAAACACCGGGAATCCATATTTGGCACCATCTCTTTTACTGAGTTTGCCTGATGGACCCAATATCAATGGAAAGTGTGCCCACTGAGGCATTTTTTCCCAACCAAACAAATATTGCCATAGCAACAAATGAACAGGGGCAGAGGGTAGCCATTCTTCTCCTCGAAACGCGTGCGTGATTTGCATGAGATGATCATCTACTACTACTGCTAAGTGATAGGTGGGCATTCCATCGGCCTTTAATAAAACTTTATCATCCACAGTAGAAGTATCAAAGGAAACTTCTCCTCGAATCATATCCTGAAAGCTCAAGGTTTTGCCTAGAGGCATGTTGATTCGAATGACATACGGCGTGTTGAGGTCTAATAATTTTTTTACTTCCGCTTCTGGTAAAGTAAGGGAGTTACGCATTTTGGTGCGAATATGATGATCATACTGCGGAGAAGGATTGTCAGACGTTTTATTTTTTTCACGCATCTGCTCTAATTCTTCTGGCGTGTCAAATGCGTAATAAGCTTGTCCTTGCTCAATTAATTGCAGCGCATATTTTTTGTAGAGCGCTTTTCTTTCACTTTGTCGATAGGGCCCCACTGCGCCCCCGTGTTGTACGCTCTCATCAGGGTCAAGACCACACCAGCGCAAGCAATCAAAAATGTATTCTTCTGCGCCCGGCACATAACGACTTTGATCGGTGTCTTCTATCCGCACAATAAATTCACCGCCGTGTTTTTTGGCAAAGAGATAATTATATAAAACGGTTCTTACCCCTCCCAGATGAAGCCCACCTGTAGGACTGGGTGCAAACCGAACACGAACCTTATTACTCATAGCGCAAAGATAAACCAAGGCATGCCTTTTCGGGGAATCTGAGCGGTCTATCTTTGTAGCATGTACCGCTATTTTGTACATCCCCCTTTTTGGCTTAGCGCATTTTTCCCAAGGCGTATTTGGACAATCAAAACCAATTCTCCCACTATTTATTTGACTTTTGATGATGGCCCACATCCGGACATTACCCCATTTGTTTTAGCGCAATTGGCGGAATACCGAGCAAAAGCTACTTTTTTTTGTATTGGGGATCGGGTGGAGCGCTATTCTTCCACGTACCAATTGATTCTTGATCAGGGTCATATGGTTGGCAATCACACCATGCATCATCTGAATGGATGGAGCACAGACACCTCTTTGTATTTGCAGGATATTGCTAAAGCTAGTGCAGTTATAGATAGTCCTTTATTCAGACCTCCCTACGGAAAAATGAAAAATGCACAAGCAAAAGGCGTATCTGCGGCTATGCAACAAGCCAATTCGAAAATTGTGATGTGGGATATTTTGAGTGCTGATTTTGATACTCGATTGACAGGCGAGGATTGTTTTGCCATTTGTAAAAAGTATCTGCAACCAGGATCAATTATTGTAATGCATGATAGTGAAAAGGCATGGCCTCGATTATCTTATCTACTTCCTAAATTATTAGCGTATGCATCAAAGGAGGGATTTACATTTGCAACCATCCCTATTAACTAAGCATTTATGTCTCGCTTCATAGATACTCACACACATCTTTATTTGGAAGAATTTGATACGGATCGTGCGTCTATGATGGAACGTGCCCAGTTAGCAGGGGTGGATTCGTTTTATCTCCCAGCTATTGATTCGGCAACGCATGAAGCGATGATAAAGATGGAAACAGCTTTTCCATCCTGTAAAGCCATGATGGGGCTTCATCCTTGTTCTGTCAAAGAAAATTATAAAGAAGAACTTGCCATTGCGCAAGCCTATTGGGACAACCGAAATTTTATCGCCGTAGGAGAGATTGGGTTAGATTTTTATTGGGACCGAACGTTTGAAAAAGAACAAGTGGAAGCCTTTCGCATTCAAATTGCCTGGGCGTTAGAAAAGAAGGTGCCTATTGTTATTCACTCCCGTCAGTCTACATTGGCTTGTGTACAAGTGTTGAAAGAATTTAAGAGTAGTTTATTGCGAGGAGTTTTTCATTGTTTTAGTGGAAGCGTGGAAGAGGCGCAAGAAATTATCAAGCTTGGATTTTATTTGGGGATTGGGGGAGTGGTGACTTATAAAAATGCGGGTTTAGGAGCGGTGATCGAGAAAATCAGTCTCGAACATCTTGTACTTGAAACAGATGCGCCATACCTCACTCCTGTGCCACACCGAGGCAAACGTAATGAGTCTTCCTATATTCCGCTGGTAGCCGATAAAATAGCAAGCGTCAAGGGGATTGACCTTGAAATAGTTGCTGAAAAAACCACGCAAAACGCTGAAAATCTGTTTGGTTGAACGGAATCAAATTTTTCGAATTAGGCATTTAGCCTTACTTTTACTTGCATTAATTCTACGCCTGCCCTGATGAGCCTAGTTGAAAATCAATCTGAGCCTAA
>CAYFLE010000114.1:0-1755 GCA_964343645.1 uncultured Chitinophaga sp.
CGACCGAGACGAGGAAAGAAAGTGGAGTTTTCGTAGTAAAGGTTCCTTTGATTGCAATACATTTGCCAGAACTTATTTTGAAGGGGGAGGTCACTTTAATGCTGCAGGAGGAAGAAGCAGCGACTCGTTAGATAAAACAGTAGCCCATTTCAAAGAAGTAATAAAAAATCAACAATCGCTTAAATAATCATTCATCTTATGTCTACATCTATTCGTTTTGCTACAGTCATCACACTGGCTGCATTTTTAGTTTCTTGTACAGGCCCTGCGCTGAAAAAAACACCAGGCGGGATGCCTTATCAATTATTTAGCAGTAAGGACACTCAACAAGTTAGAGTGGGCAATTTTGTAAAACTAACATTAACGCAACAGATTAATGACAGTGTTTACTTCACTACTGGTGGTCGTTTACCTCTGTATATTCCTGTATCCCCGCAATCACAGCCCTATGATATCTCCGAATTATGGACGCTTTTACACGTGGGGGATTCTGTAGCGGCTACACAAATGATGGATACTTTTTTAAAGCGCCTTCCTGCAGGAAATCTTCCTCCAGAGTTTAAAAAGGGAGATCGTATTTTAACTTATATCAAAGTATTAGGTGTATTCGCCAATGATAGCTTAAAAGCGCTCGATGAGAAAAAAGAAAATGAAGCTTATGCAGCAAGAGAAAAAAGCGAGGTTGAAAAGTTTTTGGGGAATAAGTCCTCAACCACACAACGTACGCCAGCTGGTGCATATGTAGAAGTGCTCGAGGCAGGAACAGGAGATTTTATTAAAAAAGGGGACTATGTTTCTGTGAATTATACTGGTAAGACATTTCTTGGAAAAGTTTTTGACAGTAATACTGATACTACTTTTAAGCATGTAGAGCCATTACGCTTTTCGGTGGGATTAGGTCAGATGATTAAAGGTTTTGATGATGCCATGCCATTCCTAAAAAAAGGAAGCAAGGCTGTTATTTATATCCCATCTCTTTTGGGATATGGAGCAGCACCTCCTCCTGGTGGGCCTATCAAGCCTTATGATCATTTACAATTTGAAATAGCCGTATTAGACGTTCAAGAAAAAGCTCCGACTACCAAATAAGTTATTTTTCTGTCATACTATATGGGAGACACCTCATTACAATATGATCAGGTAATATCTTCTTGTAAAGATGTTTTTATCAAGAAAGCATCTGATTATGGAACTTCATGGAGAGTGCTCCGAACAATTTCCGTGGTAGATCAGCTTTTTATTAAAGCTCAACGAATTCGAACTATTCAGCAAAAAGGTACTCAACTAGTTGATGATGATATTGCAGCAGAGTTCAAAGGAATCATCAACTATGGCGTCATTGGGCTTTTGCAGTTAAAGCTTCCCACTGAAGGGAAGGATGATTTGCCAGTGCCAGAGTTATCCAGTCTTTATGATTTTGAGATCAATCAAGCTAAAACCTTAATGCTGAACAAAAATCATGATTACGGGGAGGCTTGGCGGGACATGAGTCAGGAGAGTTTTGTTGATCTCATCCTCATGAAATTGCAGCGAATCAAACAGATTCTATCAAATGATGGCAGAACTTTGATAAGCGAAGGCATTGATGCTAACTATTTGGATATCATTAATTATGCTGTTTTTGCTTTGATTTTAATATGAAGTTTATAGCCCTTCTAATCAGAGTTTTTGTTGGATTATTATTTGTTTTTTCTGGTCTTATTAAAGCCAATGATCCCAAAGGACTCAGCTATAAAATGCAAGAGTTTTTTGAAG
>CAYFLE010000114.1:1765-4711 GCA_964343645.1 uncultured Chitinophaga sp.
CCCCAGGTAGAAGATGTGCCGGTTGAAAAAGTAGAAGCTTTGTATACCCAACAGATACAATTAGCAAAAGATACCATGCTCAATAAAAATCACGATTACGGTGAAGCATGGCGCGATATGAGTCAGCAAAGCTTTGCCGATTTAATATTAATGAAACTGATGCGCATCAAACAAATTTTATTGAACGATGGAAAAACCCTCATCAGCGAAGGAATTGATGCGAATTATGTAGACATCATCAACTATGCTGTTTTTGCACTTATTTTAATTGCTGAAGGAAAACATACAACCGTATGAAAACATGGATAACCATTATCAGATGGCTGGTAGGAATTTTATTTATTTTTTCCGGATTAATTAAGGCCAACGACCCACTGGGACTGAGTTACAAAATGCAGGAGTTTTTTGAAGTGTGGGGGTTGCATGGTTTAAATAACTTCACACTGCCCCTGGCTATTTTTTTAAATGCCGCAGAAATATTTTTAGGGGTGGCCTTTTTAGTTAACTGGAAGCCTTCCTTCATTAACCGGGCAATTTTTTTATTAGTTGTCTTTTTCACTTTTTTAACTGGCTATACCTATTGGACAGGATTACCTAAAAATTGTGGTTGTTTTGGGGATTGTTTACCTATCACCCCTTTGTTTTCCTTCTTAAAGGATGTCCTTCTGATTATTTTGTTGTTACTCAGTTTTACTCTTCAAAAACGCACGCCAACCCATCCATTTATTCCCTACAGAGGTTTTTATTCTTTATTAGCGGCTGCAAGTGCCTTCTTACTTCAGTGGTTCGTATTGACTCATTTGCCACTAATCGATTGCTTGCCTTTTAAAAGTGGCGCAGATTTAGTAATGGGCAGAAAAACACCTCTAAATGCTAAGCCAGATAGTACCGTCATCTATTTCACTTACCAAAAAGGGGAACAAATTATTCAGTTTCCCGCCAATCACTTTCCATCAGATTTTTCAACCTCTACCTATCAATTCATAAAGCGTGAGGATCATCTTATTCGAAAGGGCGAAAATATGGACCCACCTATCAAAGGGTTTTATTTGACTGGAATCACTAATATCGACTCTACTGATTACTTGTTGAACTTGCCATCCGCAATAATGATTGTTGCTGAAAGGGCGATTGATTTAAAAAATAATCTGAAGGTGTTAGATCGATTAGCTTACAAAGAATATTATCCAGCGGCTTCTGTTTTTATTGTTACAGCAGAATTTGAAGAAACAAGAAATTTTCTTTCATCTACCCGTTTCGGGGGTTGGCCCGTTTTCAAATGCGACTTAAAAGCGATTCAAACTGCCGCACGTACCAGTCCATGTATATACCTATTGTCCAAGGGAAAAGTAGTTCGTAAAAAAACTGCAAAAGATTTTTAAGCGATCACTGAATAACTACTTCTTTTACCACAACGGTTCCGATATAGTCATTTACTTTTTGAAGAATTGCTTCGCGTTGATACAATAACTCGTTACGCAAGGGTCCTATGGGTGTGTGGATATATAATTTGCCATGTTGGATACGTACTTGGCTAGTATAACGAGCGATAGTTTTTCCCATAATTGACTCCCAGGCGTCAGCAATTTGAAGCGCAAGCATTTCGTCTTTGATTCTGCTTTCGCTTAAAAATTTTTGTAAGGCTTCGCTAATTGAGAGGGTAGACATGTAACAAAGTTAAGTAGCTTTTATTTCTATTATTTCATAGGGTTCTTTTGTCTTTTTCAAGTGGTGTTGCAGTTTTTCCGTGGATGTATGCGTTAAGAAGACTTGCGAACGAACTTGATTGCAGACAAATTGAAGAAGATTTTCGATTCTTGAATCATCCAATTTTTCAAAAAAATCATCTAGCAACAAAAGGGGAGGGTGTTTCATTGTTTTATCTAACAGTTGAAGGGACGCCAGCTTTAAAGCAAACAATAAACTTTTGCGTTGACCTTGAGAGGAGATTTGCTTAAAGGGCTGCTCCTCAAGCAGACATTCCAAATCATCCCGGTGAATTCCTTTGGTTGTTCGCTGTAAAAATATATCTCTAGTTCGGCTGGTTTTTAACAATGATTCAAAACTACTTGTGTGTAATTCGCTTTTATAAAATAGTAACGGTTTCTCAACGCTCTTATGTTCAGAAGTGCTAGCTAATTGATGATAAATCTCCAATGTAGCAGGAATCAAATCCGCTAAAACACTTTTTCTTTTTTCAAAAATATGTTGTCCAAGCGGTTGTAGTTGTTGGTCATAAATATCCAACAATGGATCTTCTTTACGATGCTCAACGGCTGCTTCTTTTAGTTGTGCATTGCGTTGCTGCAGTACTCGATTATACGTCAAGAGTTGTTGTAAATAAGTTGAATCCAATTGACATATCAATTGATCAATAAAAGCCCTTCGATCTTTACTATCGCCAATGATCAATTGTGCGTCATCAGGAGCAATAAAAACAATCGGAAATGCTCCAATATGATCGATTTGTCGGGGTATAATAGTTCCATTTACGGAGATTTCTTTTTTCCCATTTTCACGAAGGATGCAGGAAACCAGCTCTTCCTGCTCTCCCTTTTTAAAAACCCCTTGAATTCTAAATCCTTGACTTCCAAATTGCGTGGCTTGTACATCATTTCTCCCAAAATAACTCCTCGTTAAACCTAGGTAGTGAATGGCATCTAATAAATTGGTTTTCCCCACACCGTTGTTCCCGGTAAATCCAATAATTCTTTTGGAAAAGGAGAAGTGCTTTTCGGGATAGTTTTTAAACTGAAAAAGGTCTATTTCGCGGAGATAGCTCATGACTGGGTGCAATTTACCTAATATGGGGTCTTTCCCTTATTTTTGCGACTCAAAATTGAACCCGGTGAACAGCAAATTCTCCAAGGAAACCTACCTCTACTGGTACGAACTGATGCAGCTGATTAGACAGTTTGAGCTGATGGCTGAAGAGAAGTATAAAAT
>CAYFLE010000114.1:4721-5036 GCA_964343645.1 uncultured Chitinophaga sp.
TGCAAAAGGAAAGGGTGGCAGCATGCACTTTTTCAGCAAAGAGAATAATTTTTATGGAGGGCATGGTATTGTAGGTGCGCAAATTGGTACTGGTGCAGGACTTGCATTTGCTGAGCAATACAGAGACACAGACAATGTAGTGCTGTCCTATTTTGGAGATGGAGCGGCCAGACAAGGGATGCTACATGAAACGTTCAATTTAGCGATGCTTTGGAAATTGCCTGTTGTTTTCATTTGTGAAAACAATAATTATGCAATGGGAACTTCCATTCAACGTACCTCTAATGTAATTGACATTTACAAGCTAGCAGATGC
>CAYFLE010000114.1:5046-5211 GCA_964343645.1 uncultured Chitinophaga sp.
GGAAATTAAAACCTATCGATACAAAGGGCATTCAATCAGTGATCCTCAGAAGTATAGAAGTAAGGATGAAGTGGATGAATACAAATCCAAAGATCCTATTCAGCTAGTATTATCCACCATTTTACAGGAGGGGATGGCTACGCAAGAATCAATTGACCAAATCAA
>CAYFLE010000115.1:0-3263 GCA_964343645.1 uncultured Chitinophaga sp.
ATGGGTCTGCTCCACCATTAGCGGGAAAAAATATTGCGAATCCTTCAGGACTATTACAGGGTGCGGTAATGATGTTAAATCATATTGGCCAAACTGAAGTTGCCCAAAAAATTCAAAATGCCTGGTTGGTTACCTTAGAATGTGGTATTCATACTGCTGATATTTATAAAGAAGGATTTAGTAAGCAGCTTGTAGGTACTAAGGGCTTTGCAGACTCAGTAATTGCAAATTTGGGAAAAGTGCCACAACAACTCGAGGCAGTATCTTATGCAGGTGCAGGATCTTTGCAACTTCCCAAATACGAACGCAAGAAACCTGCTGCTAAAAAGCTAGTGGGGGTTGATCTTTTTGTGCACTGGGCTGGAACAAACCCTGAGGAGTTAGCCCAAAAAATAAAAATGATTGAATCGTCAGAAGCTAGTCTTTCTATGATTACAAATAGGGGGATTAAAGTGTGGCCTGATGGATTTAAAGAAACATTTTGTACAGATCATTGGCGCTGTCGATTTAAAGCAAAAGAGGGTACTTCGATAACCAAAGAAACAATTGTTAGTTTGCTAACCAGCGCAATAGAGGCAAAAGTTGACACGATAAAAACGGAAAATCTCTATGAATTTGATGGGGTGCCTCGTTATTCTTTGGGGCAAGGGCAATAAAATATTTTGTTAAAATAAGTGTAAAAACAATTTAATCAAGGATTTATATCTTGTGTATTTTTGTGTTATGCAACTATCTTTACAAGTAGAATAAACTAGGAGTGCAATCAAACTTAACTACATATAAAAAGTATTTCAGTGTTGTAGCTTCTTATATCCTCACTATTGTCATTTTATTATCTCAGCTACAGACTAAGGCCACTGCTTATTCAACAGCGTGTAATAATTTTTCTTCTGCTACATCTTCTTTCACTTTGCCATCCTATTATGCTCAACCCGATTCAAAAACAGGTCTGGGGATTACAATAATTGCTGAATTTATTGCAGAGGTTAATGAAGAAGAGGATGCAGAGGTTGGCAACTTTGAGTTAGATCATTCAATCAAAGGGTATTCAATTTTTGAAGAGCACGTATACACTGCTTATTTACAGTCACAGCTTATTCACCAGAAATATTCTATTTCTGAAAAGCAGCAGGTTCCATTATTTCTGTTTCATCATTCCTGGAAATCACATCTTGCTTAATTAACTGAGATTTTCACATTTTATTTTATGTAAAATCTCTGGGCAGACTTTGTCCAATCGTCCTGATTTGTCAATCATTATTAAATATCCATTCCATGAACAAGTTCAGTATTCTTATTGTCACTCTTTCTTTCCCATTATTATTTTCTTGTAACCATCAAGAGGAAGCACAGGAAGTCGAAAGCACTTTTGCGATTACAAGCCCACTTCAAGTTGATACAACATTGTATAAAGAGTATGTAGGACAAATTCGTTCTGCTAACCATATCGAATTGCGCTCGCAAGAGAGAGGATATTTAGAAAGTATCTATGTTGATGAGGGCCAATTGGTGAAAAAGGGACAGCTGATGTTTAAGCTGATGCCAGCCATATATCAAGCGGAAGTGGAAAAGGCACAAGCGGAAGCAAATTTTGCAGAGATTGAGTATAAGAATACAAAGTCACTGGCCGACAAAAATATTGTATCTGCGAATGAATTGGCGCTGGCAAAAGCAAAATTAGATCAAGCCAAGGCGGCGCTTACATTGGCGCAAGTACACCTTGGATTTACAGAAATACGAGCCCCCTTTAGTGGTGTGATGGATCGATTCTATACTCGATTAGGTAGTTTGGTGGATGAAGGAGAATTATTGACAAATCTTTCTGACAATAGTCGGATGTGGGTCTATTTCAATGTTACGGAGGATGAATATTTGGATTATGTAAAAAAGGCGACTACTAAAAATGCAAAAAAGGTATTGCTTCGATTAGCTAATCAAGAATTATTTGATCAACAGGGTATAATGGAAACGATTGACATGGGGAAACAGGAAATGTATTAATGCCTGTAGAGTTAAAAAATGCCATTATCATTCCTCAAAAGGCATCGTATGATGTACTCGATAAAAAATATGTATACGTGGTCGATAAAGAGGGGGTATTAACTGCTCGTCAAATCACGATCGCACAAGAACTGCCTCACTTGTATGTAGTATCTAGTGGATTAAGCGCAACGGATCAAATTTTAGCAGAGGGGTTAGGTAAGGTGAAGAATAATGAAAAGATCAAATTCAAATTTGTATCCTTTAGCAAGGAACTTGATGAGTTGAAAAATTTGCATGCTGAATAAACCCGAATAATTAAAGATTATGTACGAAAATTTTATTAAACGGCCGGTATTGGCCATTTCTCTTTCTGTTGCGATTGTGTTTATGGGTTTATTGGCCATCACCAAATCTTCCGTTTCACAGTTACCTGAAATTGCGCCACCGCGCGTCACTATATTTATTGAGTTTCCTGGATCCAATGCCGATGTATTAGTTAAGTCTACGTTGACAATTTTAGAGCGGGCTATCAATGGGGTACAAGGAATGCAGTATATGTTATCTGATGCTACTAGTGCGAGTGAAGCGTCCATTGATATCGTATTTGAACCTGGAACAGATCCAACACTGGCTTCTGCACGTGTTAAATCAAGGGTAGACCAAGTAATGACTAATCTTCCACCGCTTGTACAGCGAGAGGGGGTTATTATTTCTCCACTACAACCAAGTATGTTAATGTATGTCAATCTCTTTAGCACCAACAAGAGTATTGATGAAAAATTCCTCTTCAACTATGCAAACACGTACATATTGCCTGAGGTGCAACGAATCAAGGGTATGGGGTTTGCGCAAGCAATTGGAAGTCGCGCCTTCGCGATACGCGTTTGGTTGAATCCTGAGCGCATGCGTGCGTATAATATTTCTGCCACCGAAGTGCTAAAAGCGATAGATGAACAAAGCGTCTTAGCTCGTCCGGGTCGGGTAGGTTTAAGTTCGGGAAAAACGGCGCAGTCGCAAGAGTACGTATTTACGTATAAAGGGTGGTATAACACACCAGAACAATATGAGAATATTGTAATTCGCGGAAATGCAGAAGGAGAAATTTTGAAATTAAAGGATGTAGCTAATGTTGAAGTGGGAAGTGAGTTTGTGGATATCTACTCCAATAAAGACGGAAACCCTTCCGCTTCGCTGGTCTTAAAGCAAAACCCTGGAAGTAACGCAAAGGATGTTATTAAAGTCTTTGAGTCAGGATTCGATGCTTGCGTGATAGCAGCGAG
>CAYFLE010000115.1:3273-3665 GCA_964343645.1 uncultured Chitinophaga sp.
CAAAGGATGTTATTAAAGACGTAAAGTCAAAATTAGAGGAGCTTAAAAAAGATTTTCCTCCAGGAGTTAGTTACGAAATCAATTATGACGTTTCTAAATTTTTGGATGCATCTATTGAAAAAGTAATGCATACGCTTGTAGAGGCTTTCATACTTGTGGCATTAGTAGTGTTTATATTTTTAGGAGATTGGCGTTCGACATTGATTCCCATTCTTGCCGTTCCTGTTTCCTTGGTTGGAGCATTTGTTGTGATGAACTCTTTTGGCATAAGTATTAATCTTATTACACTTTTTGCGTTGGTGTTGGCTATTGGGATTGTGGTAGATAATGCTATTGTAGTGGTGGAAGCGGTGCACGTAAAAATGGAGACGGAGAATTTATCGCCCGTCGCA
>CAYFLE010000115.1:3736-5193 GCA_964343645.1 uncultured Chitinophaga sp.
TGTTGCTAAAAAATACACATGGAACAAGTAAAAAACGTGGGTTAGTCTCACTCTTTATTAATTGGTTTAACAAGCGATTTGAGTCTTACACTAATCGCTATGAAAAGCTATTATCAATAATAGTAAGTCGACAGGTGATCACCTATGGAATTTTGTTAGCATTTGGTTTTGGCGTGATGGGTATCAATAAAATATTGCCCTCTGGTTTTATACCTAGCGAAGATCAAGGTCAGATTTATGCTATTATTCAAACTCCTCCTGGAACAACATTAGAGCGAACAAATGAAATTTCTAGAAAACTTCAAGCGATGGCAAAGGAAACTCCTGGAGTTGCTTCTGTTACGGCGCTCGCCGGCTATGAAATATTGACCGAAGGACGGGGCTCTAATGCAGGTACTTGTTTGATCAACCTAAAAGATTGGTCTGAACGAAAAGAATCTGTAAAGTCTATCATCGAAGAGTTAGAGAAAAAATCTAAAGATTTACCTGCAACGGTTGAATATTTTGAGCCGCCAGCTGTACCTGGATACGGAACTTCTGCTGGTTTTTCATTGCGTCTGTTAGATAAAAATGGAACGGTTGATTATCAGGAATTTGATCGAGTGAATACAGAATTTTTGAATGAATTAAAAAAGCGAAAAGAGTTATCCGGGCTTTTTGCTTTTTATTCTGCCAAATATCCCCAGTATGAAATATTCGTAGATAATAATCTTGCGATGCAAAAAGGGGTTTCGTTGGGTGAAGCGATGGAGAACCTCAATATCATGATTGGTAGTACTTATGAGCAAGGTTTCATCCGTTTCAATAACTATTACAAAGTATATACGCAGGCTGGCCCTGAGTTTAGAAAGCAACCAGATGATTTATTAAAAATGTTTATTAAGAATGATCATGGTGAAATGGTTCCTTATTCTGCATTTATGCGTATTAAAAAAACACAAGGTCCCAATGAAATTTCTCGATATAATTTATATATCTCCTCTTTAATCAATGGTATACCAAGTAAAGGCTATTCATCGGGGGATGCTATAGATGCGATAAAGCAAGTAGCTGCTAAATCATTACCCCGTGGATATGATATTGCATGGGAAGGTCTCTCCTATGATGAAGCAAAAAGAGGTAATGAAGCGTTATATATTTTCATGGTTGTCATATTCTTTGTCTACCTGATACTTGCTGCACAATATGAAAGTTTCTTGTTGCCACCGTTGGTTTTGGCAACTGGACCTGGAGCGGTAGGTAATCATACTATTGGCGCCTCCTCGTTGGGGGGCATGCTTTTTGGAACGGTGTTTGGCGTATTAGTGGTTCCCGGTCTCTATTACATTTTCGGAAAAATGCAAGAGGGTAGAAAGTTAATTCAAGATGAAGATGAAAACCCGCTAACCGAAAACTACGTTGAAAGTCAATCTGAAAGGAGCCTTCTTAAAAAGTTGATTTTATTATTAAAACGCACT
>CAYFLE010000116.1:0-5001 GCA_964343645.1 uncultured Chitinophaga sp.
CCTACCACACAAACATTTTCATGCATGGCACCCAACAACTTAATGATTTCATACTGCGCGGGGTTGGTATCCTGATACTCATCAATCAATATGTACTTGAACTTTTGTTGATAACGAGAAAGACACTCGGGCACTTGACGCAACAACTCGTAAAACTTCAAGAGCAAATCATCAAAGTCCATTGCCCCATTGCGAAAACATCTTTTTACATATTGATCATAGATCTGCCCAATAGCCGGACGATTTGCACGTATGTCTTCCTGCTGTATCGCATAATCATTGCGGTACTCTGCAGGACCAATCAATGCATTTTTTGCAGAAGAAATTCGATTGTAGACGATATTGGGTTTATAATGCTTGTCATCTAAGTCAAGATCATTGATCACCGCCTTCACTACACTCTTGGCATCATCCGTATCATAGATAGTAAAGTGCTTAGGATATCCGATTTTATCTGCCTCAAATCGAAGTATCCGCGCAAAGACCGAGTGAAAAGTGCCGATATATAAATTGCGTGCTTCACCACTTCCTAAAATTCGTTCTACCCGCTCTTTCATTTCACGCGCGGCCTTATTAGTAAAAGTAAGTGCGAGAATATTGAACGCATCCACCTGGTGTGCGGCCATTAAATGAATGATTCGAGTAGTTAGAACTTTTGTTTTCCCACTCCCCGCCCCTGCCACAATCATGATGGGGCCATCTTTATGTAAAACGGCTTCGTGTTGTCTTTCGTTCAGTCCGCTGAGATAATCGTGCATGCGCGCAAGTTACAGGGAATGGGGAATCAACGGTGACGACTTTCCAGGTATTTCCTTTCAATCACCTGCCCCATGGTTTGCCCACTCAATTTTGCTTCTAACCAAGACACAACATCCAAGTAGGCAAAGGCGCGAGTCTGGTACCTGTCTTTTTCCAGGTGCTTGATTTTAGTAAGTAAGGCTTTGAATGCCTTTCCTACTTGCTTTGGCTGGATAGTGATGGATTGTCTTAAAAACTGAAGCATGGCTTCTTCCACTGCTGTAAAGTTTTTAAGCTTCGACATAAATCGATATACCGATTTGGTGAGAGACTCCATCAGCATGTCATTCCCTAATTCATAGTGTGCAATCAAATGCAACAAGCGAGCATAACATTGCAAATCGTAACGCAAGGAAGTATTGCTATTTATGATTGGCTGTAAATGATCAATACAGCGTCCATAGTCTCCTGAGCCAAAATAGAGCATCGCAAACTTATAGTTGAGGACCATCTCGTGATGGGTATCTACAAAAAGAATATTGCGCGTAAGCTCTTTTTTTATACCCGGTATCAACTTAACTCCAGTCGAAAAACTCCCCTGGATAAAATGTTGATTGATCCGAGCGGTATTTAAATAAATAAAACACTGTACGCGGAAGTTGTCATTTTCGCGAATACGGCTAAGCTTAGCAACAGATTCAAAAAAAGAAAGTGTCTCTTTAAATTTTTTATGATTGCGTAAATCAAAATGCGCATTGAGTAATTGATGGATCGCTTTGATATAATGCCCCGTCTCCACCCGGATCATATCCGGATTTTGTCGGAAAAGATCTACCCACTTTTGTGAATACCGATAGTACTGTAAAAAGTCCTGCCGAATAAACGCAAACCAGGTCATACTTTGATAGAGATAGAGTTTTTCATAAAAACCTTCTAAACTCCAAGCATCATCGGGTAAACTCCACCGCATAAATGCCCGCACTTCCTGTTCATCATTTTCATTGCGCGCATGTCCATGCTCCACAAACCACGCATATAATTGCAAGGATAAATTGGAAAGACGACCTATCCGATCAATATGCTGATTGACTTCGGTCACTTCCTGTGAAAGAGCTAGTGCACGGTGTTGAATATTACGCGTGATATGTAAACTCTCAATTCTTTTTTCCAGCGACAGCAGTTGTGGTAAAATATTATTCTTTCGATGCGTGCGTGCCAGTTCTTTTGCCTTTTCTATTAAACGCAGACTTTGTAAAAACAACCCCTTTTTATAGAGTATATGTGCATTATCAAATAATTCGGTGAGTTGCAAATCGATACTCTCACTGCTTTTTAATAATCGAAGACTGGAGAGAATTTGTTTATACAAATGCGTTTTAAGATTGGCCAACTGCGGTTTAGTAACGCCTGATAATTTTTTTAGTAGCAACTTATCATCATACTCACTGAGCTTATCCATGGCATCAAATAACCGCACAATCTTCAGGTCGGCCTTGCCAGAATTTCGTTTGATATAGAGCTTAAAATGACGTTTTTCGCCCTTTTCCAGCGACTTGATCAATTGAAATAATATGTCCGTTCCGCGGTTAGACATCATAAATTTTTTTTGCTGAAACCCTTGCCTGGCTTAGGTTTTAGCGTTTTAGGTTTCCGTTAGCCATGCGATAAATCTATAGGAGTTGATTTGACAAGCGGGTGTGCCGGCGCTACTTTTACATCAGTTCTTATCAATCGACTTATCGCTTTCGCTTCGGCGCAAGATTTTCATATGGCAAGCAATCGTTAGAGGTCAGTCCGTTTCTACGGAAGGACCTTTTTTGTTTCACGAAGTTACTAAATCATCTGTCCTTGGCTTGCCCTACCTTCACATTAAATTTTCAATATGTCTGTCCGCATTTTCATTACCGGTGGCACATTTGATAAAGAATATAACGAACTAACCGGACAACTATTTTTCAAAGACACCCATATGCATGATCTGTTGGAGATGGGTCGTTGCAAAGTTCCCGTTGAAATTCGCACTTTGATGATGATTGATAGCTTGGAAATGACTGACGAAGACCGTGAGTTGATTGTACATCAATGTAACAGTTGTGAAGAAACACAGATTGTGATTACACACGGAACGGATACCATGGCACAGACCGCTTCCATATTAGCAGAAAAAGTAAAAGGGAAAACGATTGTGCTAACTGGAGCGATGATCCCCATTAAATTCGGTAGCTCCGATGGATTATTCAACTTAGGGAGCGCTCTCGCTTTTGCACAAATACTCCCACCTGGAACTTATGTAGCCATGAATGGAAAATGGTTTCATGCAAACCAGGTTCGCAAGAATAAACAAACTGGCATGTTTGAAGAGATCAGTTAACCGAATTTGTTACTGATAAATTTTAGACTTTAATACGTTACGTTCTGCTTCAGCAATATTGCTAAATAGCGACAAGGGTGCCCCATTTGCATTGGATTCAATTTCTAATGTACTCACTGAAATCAAATAATTTCTCCAAGCTGTTTTATTAGAAGTGGTATATAGTCTATTATCATTAGGCATACTAACACAAAGTACTGTTGCATTGCGATCCAGTCGATTGATATCGTTACTTCCCTTTGGAATCACTACTACTACTTTCCAAACTTTTGCTGGCACTCGCACTTTTCCATTATCAATTACCGTATACGCGCCATTACTTCCTACACCGGTGTTTCCATAATTGCCCATGTAAATCCAAGCTTCATTGGTGGTGCCTACCAAACTTGCTCGAATAAAATCTTCTAATCCCGCCCAAGGACCTTGATTTAACGTTGGCGCCTGCGGAATCATATTCGTCATGTAAAAAGTAGAAGAGTTCGCTGCTATAGTAGATGTACGATCCGCCGAAGGACAATTATGCCCGCGATCAAAACCAGATCCGGAATAGCTTGTACTCACTACACGATACCACGCAGTGGGTAATGTATTATCCGAACGAAAATCATCTTGACGTGGGGCAGCACCTAAATCATCACTTTGTAAATGCCAGGCCACCCAATTTGGAGTGCTCATGATACTATTATAGCTTAACTTATAATAGCCATAATCTTTTAAATAATTGGTAGTATATGTTACTATGGCCTGTGCATTAGTTGGGTTGCCCGGCAATAAATGATCATCATCTGTTAAGGTTGGAACCGGCGGGTTGGAGTTGCTACTATCCGGTAAATCTTTTTTACAAGCCTCCAGAATTAAAAGAGAAAAAAACAAGAAAACCAGGAGGCTTTTCCGCATTTTGAGTGGGTTGGGGACTCAAAAGTACGGGAAAAGAACATCAAGCTTTTCGAGATGATTTTTTTGGTTTTACTACTGATTTTGGGGCAGAAGACGGGAGCTGATATTTTTCTTCCATTTCCCCCACCAGCGTTACTTCCCTTTCAATTGCCTCTTGGACCAACTGATTCAATGAAATATTTTTCTTGAGTGCTACAATCGCTGCTTTTTGATGCAAGTCGGGTTTAATCCGAATGTTAAACGTTCCCATCAAACTTTTCAAAATTGGATTCCCATTCTTTTTACAGAATAAAATATAGTCATCTACCGCTTTTTGAAATTCATGTTTCAATTCTTTCACTGTCTCCCCTTCAAAAGATACTAAATCATGAATCCCCTCTATTTTCCCAAAAAAAACTTCATCAGCCGCACTGAAGTTTACAGAACCAAAATATCCTTTATATGAAAGAAGGTTGTTGTTCATATCAATTTTTGAATTATTAGTGTTTCTATTACTTGTTTGATTTGGTACTGCTTAAGAACATTTTGAGGATGCGGCTTATGCAGTTTTATCACCTGATTCAATTTTCTATTATAAAAAGTAACTCGAGATCCTCCGCTATGGCCACCTGACTCTTCGGTATATCCAAGACCCTGTAAAAGAGTTTTGAGTTCTTTAAATGTAAAATCTGTTGGCCTCCTTTGTAATCTAGCCCTAAGCTTTTCATGAGTAGACATTTTGCAACTGCAATTTAGTTGCAATATATATGCAAACAAATTTTAGTTCAACGGAAAAACACCTTGAGGAGTTAGTTTTATATGGTCAAACACAGTTGTTTAGAACTTGCCCAGTTGATTTTTGCAACCTATATTTGCAATCCGCTCAAAAAGAGTAAGGATGGTGCGGTAGCTCAGTCGGTAGAGCAAAGGACTGAAAATCCTTGTGTCGGCGGTTCGATCCCGCCCCACACCACAAAAAGAAACATTAAACCCTTGTAGGTCAATCACTTACAAGG
>CAYFLE010000117.1:0-4939 GCA_964343645.1 uncultured Chitinophaga sp.
TTGCAACTCAATGCGAGTGGGGGTATCACGTATAGCTGGAGTCCGGCCACTGGACTTTCATCCACAACCATTCCAAACCCCATTGCCAATTATACAGTTGGTAGCAATCAGATTCGATACCGTCTTATAGCAAAAGATTTAGGCAATTGCCCCGACACCGCATTTTTAAATGTGCGGGTTTTCCAAACTGCCCCGAGCATATTTGTTCCCACTGCTTTTACACCTAACAGTGATGGCAAAAATGATGTGATCAAACCCATACTTGCCGGCATCAAAGAATTAAAATACTTCCGCATTTTTAATAGATGGGGACAGCTCGTTTTTGAAACCCAACAAGATGGTGTAGGTTGGGATGGAAAGGTCAATGGGCAAATCCAAGACACGCATGTTTTTGTTTGGACGGTTAGCGCGGTAGACTATTTAGATCGCCCATACTTTTCAAAAGGATTGCTTACACTTATTCGCTAAAGAACTAACTTGCCTTCTCAAGTTTAGTACTATGTCATCCATTGTTTTTATTACAGGCGCAAGTTCCGGATTTGGACAATCCTGCGCACGAAAATTTGCAAGTTCCGGTCACCGGTTAATACTAAATGGAAGAAGAAAAGAAAGGCTCGAGGAGTTGGCTACAGAATTAAAAAATAAGTACCAAACGGAAACCTATCTTTTGCCAATTGATGTGCGAGAGCAAGATTTAATCACGACGGCCATTGCTCAATTACCTACTGAATGGACTGCGATTGAGATCCTCATCAATAACGCTGGACTAGCAGCGGGAAGAGACTATTTTGAAGAAGCGAATCTCGACGACTGGAATCAAATGATTGATACCAATGTCAAGGGGTTTTTATATGTATCACAAGCCGTATCTAAATGGATGGCCAAACAAAAAAAAGGACATATCATTAATATTGGATCAACAGCCGGACAAGTAGTCTATGAAAAAGGTAATGCCTATTGCGCTACTAAATATGCCGTAGATGCGTTAAACCAATCTATGCGTATTGACTTATTAAGACATGGTATTAAAGTAACAGCAGTCAATCCAGGTGCAGCTGAAACAGAGTTTTCGTTAGTACGATTTAAAGGCGATGCAACCACTGCATCAAAAGTATATGATGGCCTAAAACCCCTTTCACCAGAGGATGTAGCGGAAGTGATCTATTACACTACTACACTACCGGCACATGTCTGCATCAACGATCTCACGGTAACTTGCACACAACAAGCAGACTCCGTCTATTTTCATCGTAAATAAAAAAGAATTACTACTCTATTGGGCTAGCGATACACGTACCTGTAACCCAGCTCGAGTATTCGTAATGGGGAATGCGCTACTGATTTTGGGAATATTCCGATTCTGCTCAAAATACAATTTCATACTCACTTTATTATTGAGTACATAATCAATGGAAGGGGCAATGCGGATGACACGCTGACCACCGGTACCAAAAGCTGTCCCCTGATCCAGCTTAGAGTTGGCCGTTGCGTTATCCCGTAAACTAAAATCCATCCGAAACGTTACATCGTTATCTAGCTTCATACCGTTTTTACCAATTCGAATATCTCGGAGTAAAGGCATTCCTTTCTTACGCCAATTTAATCCGAAGGTCACTTCAGTAGATCGACTTTCTGCTAACTGATAATCAATTAAACTCAAACTCAATTGTCTACTTTTTCGATACTCAAATCGAGTTTCTAATTGATTTGTAAATGTCATATCCACTTCAATCAACGGCTCAAATGCTTCTTGGATCGTAATATTAGGAATCAAAAAGTAAGGAATAAAATTACCCGTCAACGTATCCTTAAAGGATGGATAACCTACTCGCAAAGGATCCGTAAACAACAACGCTGTATTAAAACTATTCATGGAGAAAGTGCTCTTATAACCATGGCGAATCGTGAAGCTAGAAAAAAGCTGGTCCAATCCCGGAAGTTTTGAGAGTCCATTATACGTTAACGTCCAATTGGGTTTAGGCACGAGTGAACTAAATGGATTATGACGAATGGAAGGATTACTGTTTCCAAATAATTTTATAGAAGTAGGGTCCTTATCGGTATAAGCGGCAATGAAAGCAGGAATGACAACGTCTTGCGCATAGCGACCGTATCCTTTATAATATCCATCGGTGCCCACCCCTCCACTTTGATAGGGGTTCAAAGCCCCCAATTTACCAGACAAAATTTTCCGATTTGCCTCAAACTGTTTGAAAGTGGATGAAACTACGTTTGGATCAAATGAAGTAAAAAGGGTCTGGTAGGAAATATAACTGATGCTAAAACTTCCCAATGCGTAAGGATTCAATCTTGTAAATCCGGCAGATCCCGTAGTATCCTTGTACAATTCGCTATACTGCTTATCAAATGTTTTATCTAGAGAAAGATCGATATTAAAATCACGGAAAGGACTTATTTGTGCACTCACCGACAAACGTTGGTTATATCGTTGTTGAATCATGGCGCTCACTAATGAATCGCGAGATAATAATCCTTTTTGTCCAAAGCGATTGATCCACGAAGTGTCGGGCTGATAGCCGAATAAATAAGCGAATCCAGGCTGATGACTTCGCATATTTAGTCCCATTACTTGCGTGCTATCCATATAGCCCGGTAAGGTAGTGCCAAAATCTTCCGTGTATTGAACAGCTGTCCGTTTTAAAGCGGTAGCAAAGTTTAATGCAACTCCAGCAAATCCACTGATCTCCCCTTTTTGCTTCGGAATTTTTTCCTTGGGCTCTTTAAGTTTTTTAATCTTTCGTTTTTTGATTTTGATGATTTGACCTTCTTTATTTCGAATGGTATCATATCGGTATCGTAACGCGGTAGGTGCAAAGGCAGCGGGAAGCGAAGGCAAGGATTCGCTTTTTTGTCCATCCACATAGGTGTTATCACGCGTCGAATCGGCTTTTGAGGGATTTGATTTTCCAAATGCCTCGGGATCAGGTTGTCCCAGTCCCTCACCTGCTTTTGCTTTTACCGATTTTGACTTGGAGCGATCGAGTTTAGATTTAGATTCATTGACTTTTTCCTCTCGTTGGCTTTTGCGTACGCCTACTCCATTTTGCAAAGCTCGCAAGGTTTTATTTTTATTATACAGTTCTTCCCACTTCAATTCCCCATTTAGGGTTTTGGTCTGTGTGTTCGATAATTTATTACCCAATTCCTTTGCTAATAATGAAGCAGCTAACCAATTGTATTTAGAGTTATAGCCCGCTCGAACTGTAGTCCAATCTAATAACGGAATTTTATTTGTAGGGACATTATAATTCAAGGTGAAATCCTGTTGATAATTGGTCGTACGACCACCCTTGAAAAAATTAGAACGAATAGAATCTTTTTTTATTTCCGTATCAATTCTTCCCGGAGGTTCATCGATGCGTGCATTGTTGGTAGCTGAAAAATCCATCGCCAGTGACCTTGTCAAATTCCATTGTAACACATAATATCGATCGAACGTAAAATATTTATTATAGGTCTCTGGAATCTTATAGGTGCCCCCACCAACATTTCGGGGACGAGTGGCCCCAAATTGTCGGAACACATCTGCGCGCATAGAAACTTGTGCAGGCGCGTAATTGAAATTAAAATCTCTCACCAGTGATAGCCACTTAGAGTTGGACTTAATATATTTTTTGAATGGTTCTATCGTTTTTGCAGGCGGAGCATATGTGTAACCAATCACACCCCGGGTTCTTCTTAACTCATCCTGTTCAATCAAGGGGTTGTGTGAAAGTGTTTGTATATACGAGTAGGAAAAATCTAGGTTGCTAGCGCTTATAGGCGTAAGCTTTTTCCCCTCTGGTCTAATTTTTTTGACATTCGTTAAGTTAATCGTCTTGATAGACGTTGCATCCTGTGCATCATTTCGTATCGAATCTCTTTTGTCGGCCGACGTAGTTTTTAATTTTCTTTTTAAATCAATATCGAGGTCATAAGGGTCATACTCTGGCGTACTTGCTCGGTGACTGATACTGGCATACAGTGGAATTTGCATGCCAAAATTCTTGGGTAATAATTTTCCGGCTTCCATCGTCAACGAAGCATCGGCCGTAAATACGTCTTCTCGACTTCGCTCATTAACTCGTTGCTCTAGGGTACCAAAACCGCGGGAACGCGCAGAACCTGACACCGAGAGCGTTCCTAAATCAGATAATTTGATATCTGTACGGGCCAGTGCGGCCCATCCACCTTTTTCATCTAATTGTTGTAGTCGCAGTTCATTAAACCAAACTTCGGTACATAACGACTCTTGCCCCGTATTTTCTACTCCCAATAATATGCCTCGCACTTCTCCCAAATTAGGATTACCCATGATCGCATACGTACGGCCATTTGAAAGTGTTTCTTTATAATAGCGAGAGGGAGGAATACCTGCTTTATTACGTCGAATTTTCAACTCCATTAAATCTTGCAAGGATAAATCCAAATTATTTTCGATTGGCCAAATCCGCATGCTGTCCCTTTCACCAAATTCCGTTCGCTTCAATGGAATTCTAACTTCATAATAGTTCCCATTAAAATCATTTCCAATTCGAATGACTGCTCGAATATCCTCCGGACGAATAGGCTCTGCCCCTTCGACAGATTCAGCATGCACAAACATTTCCAACTTACCATACTGACGCATATCCATATTCATGGTCTTAAAGACTCCTCTCGCTTGTTGGTAAGGAAGTCCACAAATTTGCATACTCAACGATTGCTCATTCATCAAAAGAGGCACATTGTTATTGCTCAATTGTTGTTGCCGTTCGATTCCCGGTGGGATTCGATAAATTATAGGCTGTCGTTGATCATTTTCCTCTACGTTAACAGAGAGAATATTGACTGAGGCAATATCAGGTACCGATAAAGTAGTGTAATTACCTGTTGTATCAATTTGATTGCGGAATCTTCTCCATTGATTACGTACTAACTCTAGTTTTCCGAAACGAAG
>CAYFLE010000118.1:0-599 GCA_964343645.1 uncultured Chitinophaga sp.
GTGCGGTGAAAGAGGGGAGCTTGGATCCCGCATCTATTGACGAAAAAATTTTTCAAGACCATTTGTCTACCCACGCATTCCCGGATCCGGAATTAATGATACGCACTAGTGGGGAATATCGAATCAGTAATTTTCTTTTATATCAGCTTGCCTACGCTGAATTGTACTTTACGGATATCTGCTGGCCCGATTTTAGAAAGGAAAATCTGTACCAAGCGATAGTAGACTACCAACAGCGGGAGAGAAGGTTTGGAAAAATCAGTGAGCAGCTTTAACATACACTTTCGATTTTAAGCGTTAATTTGCCGTCCGGCACCAAGGACTTTAATTGTAACTATTTGATTATTAATTAACTGTATAAAAACCAACAAGGCCTGAAAACGCCAAATCAAGAATTTTTGCAGATGCGTGTATCTATTTTGAAAACCGGTCTTTTACTCATCGGTATTATTTTAACGGGTGTTTGCACTCCACTAGCCGCTCAAGTGACTCCTGATACCAGCAAACCCACCTCGGTAGACCCTCGTTTATTGGAGTGGGAAACAGCAAGGGTAGTCAAAGAATATTCTATTGCAGATGTTAAAATAACAGGACTGCGT
>CAYFLE010000118.1:609-4896 GCA_964343645.1 uncultured Chitinophaga sp.
TGCGTTACTTGGATACTTCCATTGTTTTTTCGATAGCCAACTTACAACCCGGCGACAAATTCGTTCATCCAGGGGCTGAAATTTTTGGCAAAGCAATTAGTAACCTGTGGCGTCAAAAGTTGTTTTCTGGTGTGCAAGTTTTTGTAACTAAAATTCAAGATGACAAAGTTTGGGTAGAAGTTAATGTACAGGAACGCCCCCGTTTAGGGAATTACAAATTCAGTGGCATTCGCAAATCGGAAGAAGAAGACATTCTCACAAAAATCAGTTTAACTAAACAAACAATCATCACGGAAAATACCCGCCGAGAGATTGTAGAAAAAATTACAAAGAATTATGCGGAAAAGGGTTTTCGAAATGTAACAGTGAAGATTGAAGAAAAACCGGACCCCACATTCGCTAATTCAAATCAATTGCTGATTACGGTTAACAAAGGAGAGCGCGTAAGAATAGGAGATATTAATTTTTATGGTAATCAAGAAGTAGACGATCTACGATTGAAAAAGCAACTCAAAGGGACTAAGGAAATGACGAGAATTACGCTGCGTCCTGATGCGGCGGTAAGTCCGTATGGAAAAAATAAGTCAGACGATGTAAAAGAGTATTTCCGTTCGTTTGGTTTCCTGTCTCCTAGTAAAACAAAAAGAATTCTTGATCCTTACTTCAGATTTAAACTGTTGAGCTCTGCCAAATTCGATGATAAAAAATATGGGGAAGACAAGGAAAAATTACTCAACTATTATAACTCATTAGGCTATCGTGATGCACAAATAATTGCGGATACGCAATACTTGACGGCTAAAGGGCACATGAATGTAGATTTCAAAATCAATGAAGGTCGTCGTTACTATTTTGGTGATATTGTTTGGAAAGGGAATTCTAAATTTTCTGATTCTATATTGAATGTCCTATTAGGGATTAACAAAGGAGATATTTACAACGTCGCTATATTAAATAAACGATTGGGCAAAGAAGCTTCACAGGAAGGGGGAGACATCAGTGGTTATTATATGGACGACGGTTACTTATTTTTCCGTGCTGAGCCTATTGAAATGGCTGTTTACAATGATACCATCGATTATGAAATTCGAATGATGGAAGGGCCACAGGCGCGGATTAAAAATGTAACGATTGCTGGAAATGAAAAAACGAAAGACCATGTCATTCGTCGAGAACTCCGCACAGTTCCGGGTGAATTATTTAGTCGCGCACTCTTAATTCGTTCTCAACGTGAATTAGGAAATCTCCAGTTTTTCAACCAAGAAAAAATTAACCCAGGTGTAGTACCAAACCAAGAGGACGGAACGGTAGATATCAATTGGCAGCTAGAAGAAAAGTCGGCTGACCAATTAGAATTATCTGCTGGTTGGGGCGGTAATATTGGTTTAACAGGAACACTTGGTGTTACGTTTAATAATTTTTCTGTCAAGAATATTTGGAAAAAATCAGCTTGGGATCCACTTCCAACTGGAGATGGACAAAAGCTAAGTGTGCGTATGCAGTCAAATGGTCGAGCTTATCGTTCTTACAGCGCTTCCTTCACAGAGCCTTGGCTGGGTGGGAAAAAACGAAACTCATTGACTGTTGGATTAAATAGTAGCCGTTTCTCTAATGCATTTAATCCTTATACAGGTCGCATTGATAAAGCTCGTTCGGATACAAACTATTTAAGCACCAGTGGTATTTCTGTGGCATTCGGAAAGCAATTGAAGTGGCCTGATGACTATTTCAATTTTGTATTCACATTCAATTTTACGAGATATAAACTCAGTAACTATCCTATTTTTAGTTCTGATTTTACTTCTGGTGTTTCTAATAATGTAAGTATTAAACTGGCTATACAACGTTCTTCGGTTTTTAATCCCATTTTCCCAACGAGTGGTTCTAACTTCATGGGAAGTGTTCAGTTGACACCACCCTATTCTCTAGTTTCTACAACCGGAGCAAGTTATAATGCCTACAAAAGACCCGAATATCATAAATGGCGTTTTAATGCCGAGTGGTATGTTCCCATTGGTAAACCGTTGGGTTCGGGTACAGAAAAAAACAAACAATTTGTTTTGAAATTAGCAGCCAAGTACGGTTTCATGGGGCGGTATAATAAAGATTTACCTTATTCACCCTTTGAGCGCTTCCAAGTGGGTGATGCGGGTTTAACCAACAACTTTGGATTACTCGGATATGATATCGTAGCTCATCGTGGTTACCCGGTGTATCAAAATTCGGATCCAACCATCAACCCTGATCAGCAAAGTGCGAGTCAGTTTTTTACCATCTTTAATAAATATCAGCTGGAAGCACGTTTCCCATTAGTGACTAATCCAAGCAGTACCATTTATGCGTTAAGCTTTTTTGAAGCTGCAAATGGTTGGTATAATTACAAAGACTATAATCCATTCCGTTTGCGTCGTAGTGTAGGTGTGGGCATGCGCTTTTTCCTTCCCATGTTCGGACTACTTGGATTTGATTATGGAATTGGATTGGATCGTGCAATCCCAGGAGTTAATAATGGCTTAAAGGGATTATCTCGATTCACCTTTATGTTAGGATTTGAACCAGAATAAATTGCTTCTATGAAAAAGCTATTTCTTATTGTTTCATTTTTATCAATTGCCTTTATTGGAACCGCGCAGAAGTATGCCGTTGTGGACACGCGCTATATTTTAGATCGACTGCCCGAGTATAAAGCAGCCCAACAACAGTTGGATATGATGGCAGCTATTTGGCAACAGCAAATAGACAGCATGCAGGTTTCGCTAGATAAAATGTATCGCGAATTTGATGCGGAGCAAATCATGTTGACCGCCGAATTAAAAAAAAGAAAGGAAGATCAATTATTTGCCCGTGAAAAAGAATTAAGGGACTTACAACGTAAACGATTTGGGTTTGAGGGCGATTTATTCCGGAAGCGGCAGGAATTAGTGAAACCCGTGCAGGACAAAGTTTACAATGCAATCCAGAAAATGGCGGCAGCTAGGGGTTATGATTTTGTACTCGATAAAAGTGAAGGAATTACCATTATATTTGCCGACCCAAAACTCGACAAAAGCGAGGAGGTGTTGAAGGAGTTAGGGATTCGATAAAATTTTCAATCCAATCTAAAACCAATACGTAATGAAAAAGTTCGTTGTGATTGTAGCCATTATGGGGCTGTTCGCCTTTGAAAATGCAGCGAAGGCTCAAGTAAAAATCGGTTACATTAATGTGGAGAATGTGCTTTCTCTCATGCCAGAAGTAGGTAAAATTGATTCTTTGTTGTCTCGTTATCAGCAGGACTCTATCAATCCTCAGTATGCCTCTTTAGTGCAAACTTATCAGTACAAGGATAGTGTGTACAAAGACACCTTGAAGCCGCCACCAGCAGCTGTGAAAAAGCAGTTGGAAGAAGAGCTTCCTCAGTTGATCAACACGATTCAAAACTGGCAGCAAATTGTGAACCAGGCGATGGAGGCAAAACAAAATGAATTTTTAGCGCCATTGTATCGTAAAATCTATGATGCCATTCGTGCGGTTGCTAAGGAAAAAGGGTACACCCATGTATTGAATAAGGACACCTTATTAGTTGCTCCAGATGCAGACGACATGATTGCATCAGTGGCTGCAAAATTAAAACTCACAATGCCTAAGGCACCTGCTGCGGCACCGCCCACTAAATAAGTTGAATATTTTCAGGAGCCCGATCAAACAGATCGGGCTCTTTGTTTTAGGCGAATTACATTTGTAGTATGAGCGCATCCCCAGCATCCCTGAATGGCCCCATAGGCGTTTTTGATTCTGGCTTTGGAGGGTTGACTATTCTGCGTAGTTTGGTACAACAATTACCTACGCATGATTTTTGTTATTTGGGAGACAGCGCTCGTTCACCCTATGGAAATCGCTCTTTTGAAACGGTATACGCGTATACATTAGAAGCTGTTCAATGGTTTTTTAAGCAAGGCTGTCCATTGGTGATTTTGGCTTGTAATACGGCATCTGCAAAAGCGTTGCGCACCATTCAGCAAAAAGATTTACCAAGCCTGGCCCCCCATAATCGTGTGCTAGGCGTTATTCGACCAACCACTGAAGTGATCGGAACATTTTCTAATTCGGGCAAAGTGGGAATACTAGCTACCGAAGGAACGGTACAATCCCAGTCATATCCCATTGAGATTGCGAAATTTTTTCCTTCACTCGAAGTCACACAAGAAGCCTGTCCTATGTGGGTGCCGCTTATTGAAAACAATGAACAGGATAGTGAGGGGGCTGATTATTTTGTACAAAAGCACCTGCATACTATTTTTTCCAAAA
>CAYFLE010000119.1:0-4878 GCA_964343645.1 uncultured Chitinophaga sp.
TGTGGGAAAGGAAAAATAAAATTAACCCACCCACTATTTGCTAGTAATACGTTCGTCAACAAAGGAGCTTGAAAGTCATCCATGCTGGAAAAAAGGGCAACATGTTGTGGCCCAGTGTTAGTAGATCTAATCCCCAATGAAAAGGAGGAAATAGTCAATTTGTAGCCGGGTGAGGCCGTTAATGTGATTGAAAGAAAGGCTGACCCATTTAAACTTTTATCAAGGGGGCCCGTTCGTGCGGCAATGGCTGCATTTTGTTCACCCGATGCACCTATATATCCTCCCTGGGAGGATGAGGCAGCACTAAGGAACTGCGTATTTCCATAATTATTTCCGACTGAAATTTCACTGGCTTGAAAATTAGCTCCCAAACTAGTTGTAGGCAGCGATGTCTGCATATTCCAATACGCAGAAATCGCAGTTTGCGCACGTAGGTTTAAAAAAAAGAAAAAATAGAAAGCAGTCTGAACAAGGTATCTCATACAATAAGTATGCAGGAACACCCTGAAAATGTCAAGCTAATTAGTAAGAGTTTTAATTAAAATCAAGCTTTAACCCGAGGAAATAAAGCAGTAATCAACATTAAAACACAGGAAAATGCAACAAGATAAAAACCTAGTTGACGTTCAGGACACTCTCCTCCTCGACAAATTCCAATGAGTAACCAATTTCTAATCAGCCAGGATGTATTTAAAGCCACCACTAGCAAGTTGAATCGCTTGGCCCATGCTTTGGGTATGACAGTAAAGACAAGAAAAAATGCAAGTAGAATTAAATGCAAAAGCCCCGGTTTTCCATAACTAGTTCCGGTAGTTTCCATTCCAGTTAGTGTAATCTGTTGTGAAACGATAACGACCCATGGCATCCAGCAACCAACCGCTAAAAGTGCGCCTGAAAACACCCCCCAAATAGTCCCATTGATTTTCATATGACAAAATTAAGTTAGCGATTCCCTTTTTTTGTTTTTCCTTTCAAAATAAGTGTAGAGAGGCAAACCCGCTAATACAAATACCAATCCTGCCAACGAATTGATAACAGGTTTTTCTCCCCTGTTATATTGGTACACGTCATTGACAAGGGTAATTATCAAATAGACAAAAGAAAAAAGAATGAATAGCCCTGTTGTCAATGGGTGTGCCCAAACTCGGTAAGATCGGTTTGCTTCGGGATTTGTTTTTCGTAATTTAAAAATGGCAAATGCCGCGAGCCCATAGGCCATCCAGGTAACAAAAATGTACATATCTGCCAGCAAGTCGAATGAGCCTGAAAAGATGAACAATGAAATCCATATTCCATGCATCCATAAAGCAGCAGTAGGTGCCCCTGTACTGTTATTTCGTACTCCCAAAAAAGTAGGGAAAACCTTGTCCTTACCCATGGCATAAGTGATACGAGGGGCCGCCATAATATTTCCATTCAAAGCCCCAAGGGTACAAAACACAATCAGCAAGGATACCAAATTTGCAGCAGTAGTGCCTCTTGCCTGCATTAAAGCATCTGCCGCTACAACGTGCGACTGCGCCATTTTATCTACGGGCAACACAAATAAATAGGCCTGATTCATCAAAATATAAAGTGTCAAACAAATCAGTACTCCCATTACCAATGCACGCGGAATAGTACGAGCAGGTTTTTTCACTTCACCGGCAATTGAAATAATATTGACCCAACCATCCAGCGCAAAAAAAGCACCTGTAAGTGCCGCTGTCCACGCTGTAATACCCGGAAAAGAAGTAGAAACAGTAGGAACAGTAATAAAGTTTGAAGTGCTGCCTTCTCCAGAAGTAAAAATGAGTAGCGGTATGAATAAAAGAATAAGCACATTTATCCCTGAAGCGATTAATTGAAAACGTCCACCCCATTGAACACTTCTTGTATTAAGCCATGTAAATAAAATCACTAGAAATATGGCCAATAGCTTAACAAAAAAATCTTTAAGGGGATAAAGAACCCCTAAGGGATAAATGGGTATCACTACAGATAATTCAGTTTGACTATCCAAATGGGGAAGATGAACAATTGCATCAATATAATAAGAACAAATGAATGCAATGGCCGCGATTGAAGCCGTATTGATGACAGAAAAGGCAGACCAGCCATATAGATATCCCGTCTTTTTACCATAACAATGAGTAAAATGCACAAATAATCCGCCCGTCGAAGGCATTAGGACACCCAACTCCGCAACCACTAAAGCGCCACACAAAGTAAATAACCCAGCTAAAACCCAAACCAAGGTCATAGCGAAGGGATGATTTAATTGTGCTGCCATTGCGGCGGGTTTCATAAATAATCCAGCACCAATAATGGAACCTACAATTACAGAAAGAGCAGCCCTGAATGAAAGCTGCTCTTTATGTTTCAATTGACTCATGCGTATTAGTGTAATCCAAAGATAAGCGGGAAGAGAAAAGTTACAATGAAGGCCCATGCAGCATACACAGGCATAAATAATGCTATTGCCTTCTCCACTGGATATACAGACGCGGTAGTGCCGCGTAGTTGCAGAAATAATTGGCGAGTAATATAAATCAAGTTAATAAAAAAGAGAACATTACCTCCTAAAACAGCCGACCTATTCGGGGTGAATCCCCAAGAGCTAATTCGATAAAGAATGGCAGAAAGGGCAATCCCATTGACTATGATTGTAACCAATGCGAGAAGAAAAATTATCCATAATGCCAATTTACTTTCTGCATTGCGTTGCAACTCAACTACCGAAAAGAAAATAATTGCAAGTACTCCAATCAATAACCCATTAAATAAAAGCAGAAACTCTCGGTCATTGTATGGATCTTTTTGCGCAATGGCAATGCCAATCAAATAGGAAACCAATGTCACTAGTACTACTGGACTAAAAATACGAGCAATAACAGGGGAAACTTTATTGACAAGCTGAGGGTTAAATCGAATCACATACGTGGCAATTAAGGGAGCTGCAGATAACTCAGTGACTAATATCCACTCCGTATAAATTTTTGAAATGGATAACCCAATTAAACTAAATAGTCCAATTGTCACACCAGACAATATCATAATTCCGCTAACAATCAAAGACCCCATCACTAACACATCCCCATTATAGCGAAGAAAATCAGGCCTTCTCTCCCACTGTTTTAAAACGCCACCAGTGAATATAAACCCGAGGAGTGCCCATTCCACTAATGGCAAATGAATACAACTCAAAATCATTGTATCACTATCCAATTTTAGTGGTAACCAGTTTATATAGATTGCTGAAACAATAAATAAGGCCAATACAATTAGCAATGATTTTACCGAAACCTTATTGATCCAAGCAAAATAGGCAGTCAGCGCTGGAAATAAAATAAAACTGATATTTCGAGGGTAAAAATCAGTTTCAGCAACGGGGAAAAAAGAAGGGACCTTGGCAATAAATGTGGCACATACAGCTGCAACCAAAATAAAAACTAAATCGCCGCCTTTGCCCCAAGCAATGGAGTTCGGCTCTTCCTGAAGTCTTTCATACCAGCAAATGGCTACAGGAGACGTAGGCCGAGAAGGAAAAAGTTCTAAGAATGAACGTTTAAAAACAGTTTTGCTTGAGCGATATAATGCTTCTAGTTGAACGGGATTATCTAGATTTTCTTGTATAGAACTTTTCATACTTACAGGTGCTGTTTAGATTTTGCAGCTAAGCGAATGTACCTGTTGAGTAAATTCAGGCAAAAACGCACCTGTAAATTAACAATACATTTCGTTTTTTAACACTTTTACGCGCTCGTCCTCCAAATATTCATCAAAGGTCATCAAACGGTCTATAACTCCTTTAGGAGTAAGTTCGATTACCCGATTCGCAACCGTTTGCATGAAAGTATGGTCGTGACTACTTAATAATACGACACTTTTATACTCCGTACACTGCTCGTTAAAACTCTGGATACTCTCTAAATCCAAATGGTCTGTAGGCTGATCTAATAAAACCACATTAGGATTTTGCAACATCATCCGGCTTAACATACAACGGACCTTTTCACCTCCACTTAACACACTTGTCTTTTTATTGACATCTTCGCCGCTAAAGAGCATTTTGCCCAAGAATCCTCTTAAAAAGGGCTCATCGACATCTTTCACATGTTCGGGTACATATTGACGTAACCAATCCATTAAAGTAAGTTCTGAAGCGAAAAATGTTGAATTTTCCTGTGGCAAATAAGCCCAAGTTATAGTGCTACCCCACTCAAAACTTCCTTGATCGGCAGTAGCTACTCCAGCAACAATGTTATAAAAGGCCGTAATAGCCAATGGATCCTGACTTAATATAGCAATCTTGTCGCCCTTATTGACAGTAAAACTAATCTGGTCAAAAAGCACTCTTCCGTCTACCACTTTTTTTAGCTTTTCAACATTGAGAATCTGATTGCCCACTTCTCGTAGTGGCTGGAAAATAATTCCAGGATATTTACGATAACTCGGCTCAATTTCTTCAATAGTCAATTTTTCCAAGGCCTTTTTTCTAGAGGTAGCTTGTCGGCTTTTAGAAGCATTGGCACTAAAGCGGGCAATAAAGTCAATCAATGCTTGTCTTTTTTCCTCTACTTTTTTATTCTTATCGTTTAACTGACGAGCCATTAACTGAGAAGACTCATACCAAAAGGTGTAATTACCCGTGAATATTTTAATTTTTTGCCTATCAACATCAGCAATATGTGTACAAACTGCATCTAAAAAGTGACGATCATGACTGACTACTAAAACGATATTTTCATAATCAGCTAAGAAATTTTCCAACCAACTGATTGTATCAATATCCAATCCATTGGTAGGCTCATCCAGTAATAAAATATCGGGATTGCCAAACAATGCCTGCGCCAATAACACTCTCACTTTGAAATTGGTGGGAATATCTTTCATAAG
>CAYFLE010000120.1:0-4872 GCA_964343645.1 uncultured Chitinophaga sp.
TGCAACATCAATCCGAATCGTCCTTTGAAATATAACTGAGAAATATAGAAGTAAGGAATATAGAGTAGCCACCAGTATATCCCTTGGAGAAGGGGCGTGAATAAAAGTATTGCAATAGGAACAACTAATAAATGGATGCCTGTTAAGAGATGAATAAAGGGGAGGTCTCTTTTATCATTGATCCAATGCAACCAAAATCGCTCATAAAAAGTATGGCGATTAGGTTCTTTATAAACAGGATCATTGATGACGGTCAATTCTCTCATGACTACAGTCATCAAAGTTAAATGCTTTCCATTTACATCTTCAGGGCAGGTTTGGCGGAACGAACGCCCGTTGTTCCGCCACCGTCCAGTGTTAAATTGACTGGGCTATTTTGTTTCCAATTTCCGCGTGTAAAGTCAGGAATATCAACCGTCTTTGATCTTTTTTCAACTGATTGCACACTGAGAGGAACGATGCTACTCCAAGAAGCCGCATCATATACATTTTGGTCTAGGGGCAATCCATTACGCAAACAGTCTATCAGTCTCCAATCCATAATAAAATCCATTCCACCGTGTCCACCTACTTCTTTTGCAATAGAGCCAATGTGTTTCACAATAGGCAGCGTATATTTTTCTTCCAAGGATTTCATTTCTTCTTCTTTCACCCAGCTATGTCCAAATGCAATGCGTGCAGGGCTTGGCCATTTTTGTGCAACACCCTTAGTGCCACTAACAACATGAATACGTGAATAAGGACGTGGAGTAGACACGTCATGTTGAATAAGAATCGTTTTTCCTTTTATTGTGCGAATGATGGTGTTATTCATATTTCCTCGGTAGGATTTTCCTACATAAGGTTGAAAGAAGGCATCTTTTTGCGCCATCTCTTGAGCTAGTGGAGCCAAACTAAAATCGGCAGTACTCATACTGACCAAATGTTCCATCAAATCGCCCCGGTTAATATTCATGCATTGAGCTACAGGCCCCAAACCGTGAGTGGGATAAAGGCTTCCACTTTTACCAATGTTTTCCTTGATCCGCCACATGTCTGCGTAAGCTCTTTTATTAAAAAGCCAATCAATGGATAGATCATGAATATAAGCTCCTTCTGCATGTACAATTTCTCCAAACAATCCTTGTCTGGCCATATTAAGGGTCAATAATTCAAAAAAATCATAGCAACAATTTTCCAGCATCATGCAATGTTTGCGTGTGCGTTCAGAGGTTTCAACTAATTCCCAGCATTGATCTAGTGTGAGGGCAGCAGGTACTTCCGTGGCCGCATGTTTACCATGATTCATAGCATATACCGCTATGGGCGTATGCAATGGCCAAGGGGTGCATGTATAAATCAGATCGACCTCGTTTGACTCACAAAGTTTTTTCCAACCTTCTTCTCCTGAATATTCTTTGGCTTTTGGCCTGTTCAACGAGGCTAAGGTTTTTTGGGCACCTACCAATCGCTCGGGATATTTATCGCAAATGGCCACTATTTCAACTCCGTCAATATAAGAAAGACGACCCACCGCATCACTACCGCGCATTCCAATTCCTATTATACCAATACGAACTACATCCAGCTTAGGAGCAGCATACCCACTCATATTGAAAATGGGTTTTCGGGATGCAAGTTCATTCGAACGTTCTATTTCCTCCTCGGTAGGAGCTTGGGCAAATAAAGGAAGACCAGAAGCTAGTACGGAGCTTCCAACAGCTACGGTACGGATAAAATTTCTACGGGGTGTTGACATAGGTTGAAGTTAATCATTTAAAAGATCCGGACGTCTTTCTTGTGTGCGTTGTAGAGCCTGATCGTGACGCCACTCCTCAATTAATTTATGGTTGCCGCTTAATAAAATGTCCGGCACCTTCCATCCTTTGAATTCCTCAGGACGGGTATATACGGGAGGCGATAATAAATTGTCTTGAAAGGAATCAGTGAGGGCCGAAGTTTCATCATTCAACACGCCAGGAATCAATCGGCCGATTGCATCAACCAAAATGGCTGCGGGTAATTCTCCTCCACTTAATACATAATCGCCAATCGAAATTTCATGTGTAATATAATGTGTCCGGATGCGTTCATCAATTCCCTTATAGTGGCCGCAGATTAACAATAAATTTTGAAACAAAGACAGTTGATTGACACGCGACTGCTTCAAGGTTTCTCCATCGGGGGTCAAATAAATAATTGCATCGTAGGTACGTTGACTCGAAAGCGCTTCAATGGCATTAGCAAGGGGTTCGCACATCATGACCATGCCCGCACCTCCGCCGTATTGGTAATCATCAACTTGTCCGTACTCATTGACCGCCCACTGTCGCAGGGGATGTAAGTGTATTTCCAGTAAGCCTTTCTCCTGCGCCTTTTTCATCATACTATGCTGGAAAGGACTTTCTAATAAGGCCGGCAAAACGGTTAGGATATCGATGCGCATGTTACAAATATAGTCCACTACTATATCTTAATTTAGAGGAATGAAAGGATTAAAAAATCGAACCCTTATTTTCCTAGCTTTTTTAGTTGTTGGGGTGTCTCTATTTCTCTCTTGGATGTTAGGTGATTATAAAGTATTAGTCAGTGGGTTGACTATATTAATTATTTTAACCACTTTTATTGGCGGATGGCGATCAACCCTTTACATGGGTATATTTTCTTTAGTATTAGTCGCTTTCATGTCTTATCTCTATCCTCCTGATACAAATAGTTTTTTGGGCGTTCTATTAACACAACTGTTTTCTTTTGGGCTAATTGCATTCTCATTAATCCTGGTCTTTTATTTAAAGAAGTTAATGGAGGAAGTGAACTTGGAGCGTACTCATATGGAATCGCTTTTTCAAAATTCAACAGAGGGAATTTTATTGACTGATAAGCAAGGGCAAATTGTAATGTCAAATCCGGCTGCAGAAAAAATGTTTGGTTATGATAAGGGTGAAATGATTGGCAAAAAAATTGAAGTGTTGATTCCACAAAGATATCATCCATCCCATAGTAAGCAACGAGAGGGGTTTTATCATCAACCATCAGATCGGCCAATGGGAAAGGGAAGGGATTTATTTGCGCGCCGTAAAAATGAAGAGGAGTTTCCTGTCGAAATCAGTCTGGGACATTATACGCAACAAGATCAATTTTATGTAATTGCATTCATTATCGATATAACCATTCGAAAAGAAATTGAGCGAAGTTTAGATAAAGAAAAAGAATTAAACGAAATCAAAAGTCGATTTCTTTCAATGGCATCACATGAGTTTAGGACTCCTTTGAGTACCATACTTTCTTCTGCCTCCTTAATCTCAAAATACCCATTAGAGGTTGAGCAAGATAAGAGAGAGAAACATTTAGATCGAATAAAGGAATCAGTCCGTCATTTAAATCAATTACTGGAAGACTTTCTGTCTCTTGGAAAATTAGAAGAAGGAAAAGTGGGCATTCACCCTTCTACTTTTTCTGTAGTACCGTTCATTGAAGATGTAGTAGATGAAATGCGGGCACTACTTAAGGAGGGGCAAGAAATTAAATTAGACGTCACTAATTGTGGTGATTTTCATACTGATAAAAATATGCTTAAGAATATATTGTTAAATCTCCTTTCAAATGGCATTAAATTTTCTCCAAATGATAGTCAAATAAGTTTACGCATACACTGTGAAAATAATAAAATGCTAATCGAAATAAAAGACCAAGGAATTGGCATTCCAAAAGAGGAGCAATCTCATCTTTTTAGTACTTTTTTCAGGGCAAGTAATGTAAGTAATATTCAGGGCACCGGATTGGGTCTGTCTATTGTAAAACGCTATATCGAATTATTGCAAGGGACAATTAAGCTGCACAGTGAAAAAGATGCAGGGACAACCATTCAAATTGAAATAACTCCTTTTTAATTTAAAAATCAATGTCCAGGTGTGCAAACAGTGACTTCGCCCATTTGTGAAGGAGGAGAAGGGCTCAGCATCGGAATTCCTAAATCTAACCCCCTAAGTATAAGTGTGGCTCCCATTGCAAAAATAAAATAAGGGGCTAATCTTTGTAGTCTAATGCGTTGAATTGGTTTTAAATAATTTCTGCTCATTCCTAATAGTAGCATAGCAGGCATTGTTCCAATTCCGAAGAATAGCATGAATGCTGTCCCTATTTTCCAGTCTCCAAATGAAAATACTGAGGCTAATGCAATATATACTAATCCGCAAGGTAGTAATCCATTTACCATCCCAAGAATAAATAGGCCTTTTGGTTGTGTGGCTTGTTTCCATTTCGCTGCAATCAATGTCTGAATCCAATTGATAAACTTGTTATTCCCCAAAATGGTTAAAATAGGTATTTCTATTTTTTTAGTTACCGCTATGAACATAATTAAAATGCCTACCCCAATAGATATAGTTTGTTGAAATCCGCCCCAAGTAAAGGGTCTACTAGCTACACTAATCAGTAAGCCAATAATTGTATATGTAAAAGTTCTTCCAATCTGGTATGAAAATAAAAATAAAAGCCGCTTGAAAAAATAAGTTGTTTGAATAGGCAAGCTAAAGCTCAGTGGACCGCACATGCCTACGCAATGGAAGCTGCCCGCCACACCAAGTAAAAATCCACTAGCTAAAATGGTTATCAAGGGATGTATATTTCTTTTTCTAAGTAGTAATGTTTGTTATTAACGCTCCAGTTAAACTTCGCCATATAATTTCCCTTTTCAAAACGAAATGCTTCAATCAGTTGTTTTCCTTGTTTGTCTAATTGAAGCGGAAAGGTTTTATCATATTTAGAATTGGCGGGGCAGTAGAAGTAAATGGTACCTTCTACTTCATGAGTACTTTTTGGATTATCTAATGCGATAGTTAGTAAGTTATTTGAAAGTGTTATCATTAATTTATTAGAAGATAAATTGGCTTC
>CAYFLE010000121.1:0-4757 GCA_964343645.1 uncultured Chitinophaga sp.
CCACTTACTCCAAGTACTAGTTGTTCCCTGTTTTTTGTTTTTAGCCCGAATTAAGTAATAGTGGTAATTACTTTTTTCTGAAAATGTAATATTCCACACCCCTTGCGTTCCACTTTTCATAGCAAGAACGATCGAGTCAACTGCTGGAAATTCCCTGGTAAAAAGCACCTGAACGCTATCAGCCAATGGAGCCCATACCTTAATTGTAAATGCATCTTTAGTCCGCGTCAGCCCAAGGTCAAGTTGGTTATATACGGGAAATGTGGCAGCGTTATCTTGGGCAACTCCCACAAATGAGAAAAATAGGATAACTAGTGGAAAAGAGAATAGCAAGCGAGGCATGGTTAAAGATACAATTTGAATTATCTTGGACATGAATAAACTTGTAACAAAATTCTCATGGCAGATTTTCAAATTAAAAAAAATAAAACAGTTTACGATGCTGTTATTGTTGGTTCGGGAGCAGGTGGTGGTATGGCTGCCTATGTACTTGCTAAAGCAGGACTGAAAGTTTGCTTGTTGGAAGCAGGTCATCATTATGATCCTCAAAAAAATATTACGCAGCTAAAAAACCCATGGGATTCACCACGAAGAGGAGCAAGTACTTCCTACAGACCCTTTGGTGATTTTGACGCCTGTTATGCAGGTTGGAAAGTAGAAGGTGAGCCATTCACTAAAGAAAGCGGCACTGATTTCATGTGGTGGCGTGCACGTATGTTAGGGGGAAGGACTAATCATTGGGGAAGAATCTCCTTACGATTTGGGCCAAAAGACTTTAAAAGAAAGAGTATAGATGGTCTTGGTGATGATTGGCCAATTGGTTACGAAGACATCAAACCCTACTATGACAAAATTGATCAGCTCATTGGAATATTCGGTACCAATGAGGGGCTTGAAAATGATCCTGATGGATACTTTCTTCCACCTCCAAAACCTCGCTTACATGAACTTTTTATTCGGAAAGGAGCAGAAAATGCAGGTGTTAAAGTCATCCCTTCTCGGTTGTCAATTTTAACAAAGCCGATAAAGAATGATGCAGGAAGAGGCGCTTGTTTTTATTGCGGACAATGTAATCGGAATTGTAGTTACGCAAAAGCTGACTTTTCAGCAACCAACGTTTTAATCTACCCTGCCCTGGCTACTGGAAATGTTGATTTGGTAACCAATGCGATGGTAAGAGAAGTTTTGACCAACAAAGAAGGATTAGCAACGGGTGTATCCTATGTAGACAAATTAAGTTTGAGCGAGTACCAGGTAAATGGGAAAGTTGTTATACTTGCTGCAAGCGCCTGTGAAAGCGCTCGCCTATTGCTTAACTCGGTTTCTTCCCGTCATCCAAATGGATTAGCAAATAATAGCAATGTGGTAGGAAAATATCTACATGATTCTACTGGAGCAGCCATGGGAGGAATTTTGCCGTCCTTATTTGGAAGAAAGAGATATAATGAAGACGGTGTAGGTGGCGCCCATATTTATTCACCCTGGTGGCTGGATAACAAAAAACTTGATTTTCCCCGCGGGTATCATATAGAATATTGGGGTGGAATGAGTCAACCCTCCTATGGTTTTAATTGGGGAATTGAAAACTTAAATGGCAAGTACCTAGTAAAAGGTGTAAAGAAGGAAGCCGGAGGATATGGCGCGTCTTTAAAAGAAGACTACCGTTATTTTTATGGCGCGGGTGTGGGAATGGCCGGACGTGGTGAAGCTATTCCATTGGAATCTAATTATTGCGCAATAGACCCTGCCACGGTTGATAAATATGGCATCCCTGTATTAAAGTTTCATGTCAAGTGGAGCGAACATGAAATCAATCAGGCAAAACACATGAAAGAAACATTTAAAGAAATCATGCATAATATGGGTGCTATTGTTACTTGGGGGGCAGACGATGGTCCGCATAATAATTGGGGGTTGAGCAAGCCTGGTGAAATTATTCATGAAGCAGGAACCGTACGAATGGGAAATGACCCTAAGCACTCCGCCTTAAACAAATGGAGTCAAGCGCATGATTGCAAAAATTTATTTTGTGTTGACGGTGGACAATTTGTTTCTCAAGCAGATAAAAATATTACCTGGACCATTTTGGCTTTGTCCATGAGAGCATCAGAATACATTATTGATCAGCTAAAGAAAAATGAAATATAATGGATAGAAGAAAATCATTAAAAATACTTGCTACCGGAGCACTCGCCTCTCCTATTGCATTAAGCGGTTGTACTACAGAATCCCAAAAGGAATCGGTTAGTGCAAACCCTATTTTCAACTTAGATCGGAGTCCTGATGAAATTCTTTTGGAGAAAAAAATACTAGCGCAAGATAAATTTTTCACTGACCACGAAATGGCTACACTGACTGTTCTTGTAGATATTATCATTCCCAAAGATGAAAAAAGTGGCGCTGCATCTGAAGCAGGTGTTCCTGCATTTTTAGAGTTTATTGTAAAGGATATGCCTGATCATCAACTACCCTTACGAGGCGGATTAAAATGGTTGGATCTATACACCATCAAGAAATTTGAAAAGCCTTTTATAGATTGTACCCCTAAGGATCAATTATCATTAATTAATCAAATAGCTTATCCCAACCAGGCACCAAAGGATATGCAACAAGGTGTTTCCTTTTTTTCACTACTCCGAAATCTTACCGCAACTGGGTTTTACACCTCTGAAATTGGCGTAAAAGATCTTGGCTATATGGGAAATCAGCCCAACCAATGGAATGGTGTTCCAAAAGAAGTGCTGGACGAGTATAAAGTTTCCTATTCGCCAAAAGATGAGCAGGAATGTGTCAAATATGACTCCAATCAATAAGATGATTGGTTAGGGATGATTCGTTAACTTGCCAGTCATTTTGATCACCCAAGCGACCATACAGCAAATCATGGCAAGAGCCGACATCACCGATGTGGTCGGCAGTTTTGTCAAGCTTAAAAAAAGAGGCACCAATTTACTGGGTCTTTGTCCTTTTCATAATGAAAAGACACCCTCTTTCACAGTATCTCCCGCTAAAGAAATTTATAAATGCTTCGGCTGTGGGAAAAGTGGAAATGTAGTGAGCTTTGTAATGGAACATGAAAAGTACAGCTACCCTGAAACGTTAAAGTGGCTGGCACAGCGGTATCAAATTGAAATTGAAGAAACGCAATTAAATGATGATCAACGCCAGGCATTACAAGTGGCCGATAGTCTTTTTGCCTTGAATCAATTTGCACAACAATTTTTTACAGAACAATTAACAGCAACTGAAGAAGGCAAAGCAATTGGACTAAGCTATTTTGAGGAGAGAGGATTTAGAAATGATAGTATTCAAAAATTTCAGCTAGGCTATTCTCCGGAACAACGAGATGCCTTCACGCAAGCAGCCCTTCAACAACAATTTAATCCAGAGCTCCTACAGAAAGCAGGGCTTTGTAACAACCGATACGACCAACTACAGGACAATTATAGATCACGTGTTATTTTTCCCATCCATAATCATAGTGGTAAAGTACTGGGATTTGGAGCGCGCATTCTTACTTCAACTGATAAAGCGCCCAAATATATTAACACGCCTGAAAACGAAATTTATAGCAAAAGTAAAATACTCTATGGCTCTTATTTTGCCCGTCAAGCCATAGACAAAACCAACGAGTGCTTGCTCGTGGAGGGATATACCGATGTCATTTCGTTACATCAAGCCGGTATTGAAAATGTTGTAGCTTCTGGAGGAACAGCTTTAACTATTGATCAACTACGCTTAATTAAAAAGTATACCAAAAATCTTACCATTGTTTACGATGGTGATCAAGCCGGAATAAAAGCCGCACTAAGAGGACTAGACTTAGCGCTGGAAGAAGGTTTAGAGGTCAAATTGGTATTGATACCGGATGGAGACGACCCAGATAGTTATGTCAATAAAGTAGGTCCTGCACAATTCAGAACCTTTGTTGAATCCAACAAAAAAGATGTCATTCTTTTTCAGTTAGAAGTAGCCTTACAAGAAGCTGGAGGGGATGCTGGGCAAAAAGCAAAAGTGGTTAACCGCATTGCCGAATCCATTTCTCGGATTAATAAAGCGGAAGATTTTACCAAGCAGCAAGATTATATTAAGCAGTGCGCTGCCTTGCTCAAAATTGAAGAAGCAGGGCTTCACAATTTGGTCAATAAATACATTAAAGACCGCATTAGCCAACAAGAACGACGCCTACCTGCTGCAGAAGCTAAAGCATTTGAAGAAAATGCAAAGCAGTCGCAAGAAAATGAATTTGATGAAACCACCTTCACCCTGCTCTTTAAAGATGAGTTGCAAGAAAAAGAAGTAGCTCGAATTTTATTGGAATTTGGCAGTAGAAATTGGGATAACGGAAGCAGTGTAGCTGATTACATTTTTGATGAAATTGATGAGTCGTTGATTGAAAATGAGGAGGTCCTCCGCTTATTTAAAGTTTATCAACAAGAAAAGAAAAAAGGCTCATTCGTAAATGAATCACAATATTTTGTCCATCATAGCGATCAAAAGTTAAGTGCCTTTGCTGTTTCACTTCTTCAATTTCCACACGAGGAAAGCCAGCGTTGGAAACAAGAATTCAATCAGGCCACCGGTTATCAATCCGCTTTGTTTGATAAAACCTATGAAGAATTTATTGAAACGTTGACTCCTGAAAAAAAGGAGGCGCTTTTAAATTATTTACAGTCCGAAGAAGATAAAACACCAGAAGCAATCCGTTCAGCGGTGCATTATTTAAAATTGAAAAAAATAAAGCGCATGTTGATGGA
>CAYFLE010000122.1:0-4721 GCA_964343645.1 uncultured Chitinophaga sp.
ATCGAGGAGGCTGCTTTACTGGAGTAAAACGGTAGTCGATCTAATAGTTTTGTTAAACGCGGGAGTTCATTGCGATAATCGACATCAAAACCATACATCGTATTTCTGATTGGATCTTCCCCATAAGACTGTTTAATGAAGAAGGGGCGTTCTCCCAATTTTACAATGGTACCTCCAATCGTTAAACGCTTGCTAGCTAAATAATCCAATCGAACACCTAAAAAATTTCGTTGTTGAAAACCAAATGCCTGGTTATTCTCATAATTGATATTAACAGGTACACCTGAATTAATGATTGCTTGATTAACCACACGTAACGTACCCAAATCATAATTGATTTCATAATCTACATTCTCTACTAACACTTGTCCACCTGCTGTAACAGAAACAGAACCGCGCGGAATGTTATACCCTAATTGATATTCACTAGCACCCCCTTGACCCGGCATTCCACCTGGCCCATTGGAAGAACCGGAAGAGCCAAATCCAGCAGAACGTGAACGACCCGCAATGCGAAAACGATTGAGGTTCGCATAGGTCTGCGCAATCGCTTTGATGGTATCATAGAGTGGATAGTAGAGATATTTATTTCGCGTTGCTTGATCTCGATAGAGATAATCCAAATCATGCCCAAAAGGTTCAAGCACCGGAAAGATGATGCGACTTTGCGTGGAGATCACCGTGAACCCTTCAATAAAGTCGAATATACCATCTGGCTGCGGGTCGTTTTGATTATTAAGTCGATCCAAATTCACTTGCGATATAATAGGCATTCCTTTGTAAGGATCTACTACATCAGTTGGAGGTAAATATCTTTTTTCGCCCAAACTAGGTTCTTCATAGAGCAGATCTAAACTAAAATCCTGTCGTTCTAATTGCCCAAAGCCCACCGAGTACACATTTTTCATCATCAAATCCCAAATGGGAAGTTGTGTACGTTGAGAAGTCGCTTTCAATAATTTTAAAAACAGGACACGCTGCGCGTTTCCAGAAGTATCCGGTGGTACATCCTGCGAGAACTCCCCTACTTGATATACTTTTCCATTGTAGGTGTATTGAAACGCCAATCCCAACACTTCATCCGGTTGTAAGGGTTGATTTAAGGAGACAAATCCAATTTGCGGATTGAAGTAATACTCAGTAGGCTGCAATTTTCGCGCAAATGTTTTTTCAAAATCCTGAACAGGCAATAACCCTTGCGCAGTCAATGTACTTTGCGCTTGTGATGAATTTCTAAAACCCGCATTAGATTGAAGCGTAGCATACAAACTATTAGCATCATTGCGTGGCAACTCATTACCTGCGCCGGTTAATCGATTATTGTAAGGGAAACGTTCACCTAAATCCATGAACGCAATCACATCACGCGTATCGGTAGTAGTTCCATTACGATTAGTAACCCACACCTCTACACGAAGAATTTGCACTTTTGAATTTACAACCGGCAACTTTTTCATGGCCGTATTGTAATTGTTGCGAAAATACTGCGCTAATAAAAAATGTCGATTCTCGTCATACTCATCTGCCTTTAGCGTAAATCGCTGCGCAGTTGTCCCCCCTTGCACACCCATTGACTGACGTTGCGAACGTTGATTGGCTAATACGGTAGTGACAAAAAGTTTTCCAAATTGTAATTGCGTTTTGACCCCAAACAAAGACTGTGCACCAGGTATCAACGTACTTTTTGAAGAAAAACTAGTATTCCCTGCAACAAATTGTTTGACGATATCATCCTCTTTCCCCTTAAAATCTAATTTCAGTTGATTATCAAAATTGAAATTGGCTAGTGTGTTGTAGTTGATGGGGAGTTTTAATTTCTCCCCAATCTGCGCATCCATTTGCAATTGAGAATTCATATTGAAATCAAAGCCCCCATTGCGACGCGCGCGCTCAGGTAAGGTTGGATTTTTGATATTCTGCCCTTGATACCCCGCTAAAAAATCAACATAGCCAGCTGGTTTGATATCAATTCGAACTTTACCATCTGGGCCCACGCCCATGATGCGATTAAACCAATCATTGTTAATACGAAATAATGGACTTTTTGGTTTTCGATTTAAATCAGTGAGTAGCGAAGCCCGTGTACGGAAGTATTCAATTTCATCCTTACGAGATTGAATTTTTAAAAGCTCTTGCTGCGAAAAGGATACTGGACCTCTATAATCTTTGTTCCCAATTTTTTCTACAATCGTATAACGACGCGTAATCGGATCATATTCCACTCTCCTCCGAATAAATGCTGTGTCTCGCAAATCGAAACTATTGTTTCGGCGATTAGAGATTGGATCACCATATCGATCATACAAGGGATAGCGCAAAGTGTCTATGGAAGCGCGTGACAAGTCCCCTCCACTAGCGGAAGCCGTTCCAATCAAATTGAACAGTGACAATAAAAGCCACAAGGTATTTGCAACAACGCGATTCAATCGTTCTCGTCAGATTAGTTTGGGTTTTTTAGAGGGACCGAAGTGCCTTTTTGACTAGGTCCTCCACTCCCAATTCCGGATTCGCTTTTAGCGTTTTTTCAACCACCTGTATGGCAGCCTGTTTAGGGATACCCAAGGCGGTCAATGCATTTAACGCATCCTGTTGCAAAGTATTGTTTATCAGGGGAGAATTATTTGAAAGGGGACTGATTTTAGACAGCTTGTCCTTGAGTTCCAGCACCAGTCTTTCTGCTGTTTTTTTACCGATTCCCTTGATGGATTCTAAGGCTTTCACATTCGACTGTACAATGGCCGCAATGAGTTCCTCTGGTTTTAGGTAGGAAAGCATCACCCGGGCGGTGCTGGCCCCCACCCCCGATACGCTTATAAGTTGTTGAAAAAGATCACGTTCTGACTTTTCGGCAAACCCATAAAGCAAATGGGCGTCTTCCCGAATGAGCAAAATGGTATATAAAAGCCCCTCGGATTGGTGCTGAATACTGGAATACGTATGCAAGCTGATATGCACTTCATACCCAACCCCATTGACATCCACCCAAACCCAAGTGGGGGACTTTTCGACAAATCGCCCGCGTAAAAAACTGATCATACCTGCAAGTTAAGCAGCGACCCCTGCTTTACCTTAATTTTGTCCACTTTTTAACCCAGCAAAATGAGCGCAAAAATACACGCAGCCATCACGGCAATTGGCGGTTATGTCCCTACTGACAAACTGACCAATCAAGACCTCGAAAAAATGGTGGAAACGAATGACGAATGGATCAGAACGCGCACAGGGATTGCTGAAAGAAGGATACTAAAGGAGTCAGGAAAAGCTACTTCTGATATGGTAGCACCTGCTGTCTTAGAACTTTGCAAAAAGAGAGGAATTGACCCCACAGAAATTGATTGCTTGATTGTAGGAACTGTGACACCAGATATGGTGTTTCCTTCAACTGCAAATTTGGTCTGCCATAAAATTGGCGCAACTAATGCCTGGGGTTATGACTTATCAGCGGCCTGTTCGGGTTTTCTATTTGCGCTCGCACAAGGAGCTTCACTCATTGAAAGTGGTCGTTATAAAAAAGTAGTGGTATGCGGAGCTGATAAAATGAGTGCGATTGTTGACTACACCGACCGCGCTACTTGTATCATTTTTGGAGATGGAGCAGGTGCTGTATTGTTAGAACCCACGGAAGAGCAAATGGGATTCATGGATTCAATTTTGAAATCAGATGGAAGTGGCGGACAGTATTTGCATATGAAAGCCGGTGGATCACTCAAGCCTGCCAGTGTAGAAACGGTGGCTAATCGCGAACACTTTGCTTACCAGGAAGGACAAGCAGTGTTCAAATTTGCCGTGAAAGGAATGGCCGATGTTAGTGCGGAGTTGATGGAAAAAAATAATTTAAAAGCAGCAGATATTGCTTGGTTAGTGCCGCATCAAGCGAATTTGCGCATCATTGATGCAACCGCCAACCGAATGGGCATTGGCACGGAGAAAGTCATGATCAATATTGAGCGATACGGCAATACAACAGCAGCAACTATTCCACTTTGCTTATGGGAATGGGAAAAACAATTGCATAAAGGAGATAATATCATACTCGCTGCATTCGGTGGCGGATTCACTTGGGGCGCCATTTGGATAAAATGGGCTTACGACACAAAATAAACTTACTTTGACCTAAAGCTTGTCTATGAAAAAGCAAAAATTATCAGGATGGGGTTCGGTAGCAGTGCATGGTGGACATCAAAAAGATCCTAACTATGCGCATCTCACTCCTATCTACGCAAGCAGCACTTATATTTTTGATTCTGCAGAACAGGGCATGCACCGTTTTACGGGACAAGAACAAGGATATATTTATGCGCGTTGGGGAAGCCCCTCTATCACGGAGGCGGAAGAAAAAATTGCTGCACTTGAAACGTACGGTACTTCACTAGAAGCTAGTGCTATTTTACATGCATCAGGAATGGCAGCCATCACCACCTTACTCATGAGCACACTCAGCCAAGGAGATAAAATACTTTCGCATTTCTCATTGTATGGAGGCACCGATGAATTAGTACATCGAATTTTACCTCGCTTTGGCGTTTCTGCCGTGATTGAAGATCTACGTGATTTGGAAAAAGCAGAAACAGCGCTTCGCAATGATAAAAGTATCAAAATGGTTTATTTGGAGACGCCTGCCAATCCAACCATACAATGCGTGGATATTGCGTCACTAAGTGCATTAGCTAAAAAATACAATTGTATTGTTGCGTGTGATAATACATTCGCCACTCCATTTT
>CAYFLE010000123.1:0-4669 GCA_964343645.1 uncultured Chitinophaga sp.
CACTAGAGCAGGGCTACTTGCTTCAATTTTTTCCAGCGCCTTATATAAATGATCATATTCGGCATCTGCAATCAACGGATCGTTCAATATATAATAACGGTATTCATGAAACCGTAACACCCCCCGCAGAGTGTCGATCGCCTGTTTATCAATTCCTTTTGAAAGCCGATCTAATAATTCCCGGGTTGCCAACTGCCACTTTGCGGTCTGATCTTTCGTATACATATTTGATGCTAAGCTATCTCAAAATTACAAATGCCTAATGTGTTTTAAATACATATTAGTATATTCGATGTTGCCGAAATTGCTGACATATGAAAAGGATCCTCTTGCTTTTGATAGTGACCTTGGTGTCTTCTATCCCCCTATTTGCCCAGTTATTAACCTGGACGCCCTCCTTTGCAAAGGATGCGGATAATATTTCCATTACTGTAGATGCGACAAAAGGTAACAGAGGGCTCAATAATTATGCCTCCACTAATGATGTGTATGTACACACAGGGGTCATTACCAATTTGAGCACTTCGGCCAGTGATTGGAAATATGTAAAGTTTGGTGCACAAAATCCCTGGGGGCAATTGATAGCAGGTCTACAAGCCACTTCACTCGGAAATAATAAATGGCGCTATGATATCACAAACATTCGTGCCTTTTATGGTGTTCCTGCCGGTGAAACCATTTTAAAAATTGCCATCTTATTTAGAAATGGCAATGGTTCGCTTAAGCAAACAAATATTGATGGATCGGATATGTTTATTCCGGTGTACACCTCGGAATTGCAGGTTCGTTTTACTGACCCACCTTATCAACCTACTTCTGTTTTAACTCCTGAGCCTATCAATTTACAAGTAGGTCAATCGTTACCACTCACTGCTATTACTAGCTCTCCGGCCACTTCGCTCAAACTTTTTTATAATGGCACACAGATTCAATCGGGTAGTAATGTCAGCACACTTTCTGCCGCCCCTGTAATTAATACAGCAGGAGATCAGGTTATGATTGCCGAAGCGATGGCTGGTACAGTTACGAAGAGAGACACGTTGCGATTTTTTGTTAGTGGCGGCGTCACTACCGCACCGCTTCCTGCCGGGGTACGTGATGGGATTAATTATGAAGCAGGGAATACCAGTGTGGTATTGGTACTATATGCGCCTGGAAAATCACGCGTGTCAGTCATTGGTGAATTTCCCAATAGTAATTGGCAGGAGCAGTCTGCCTATGCGATGAATAAAACACCGGATGGAAATTATTGGTGGTTGCGGATAAGTGGGTTAACTGCTGGCACTGAATATGCTTTTCAATATTTAGTAGACGGCACGTTGAAGGTGGGCGATCCCTACGCCGAAAAAGTATTGGATCCTTGGAATGACCAGTACATTAATGCTACCACCTATCCTGGATTAAAGTCTTATCCAACGGGTCGCACAACTGGAATTGTTAGTGTATTACAAACCAATGAACCTACCTACACCTGGGGAGTTCCTTCCTTTACAAGACCCGATAAGAGAGGGCTAGTGATCTATGAATTATTGCTGCGTGATTTTATTGCTAATCATGATTGGAAAACCTTGCGTGACACACTTTCTTATTTGCAGCGCTTGGGCGTTAATGCCATTCAGTTGATGCCAGTAAAAGAATTTGATGGCAATGAAAGTTGGGGATATAATCCTGCCTATTTTTTAGCACCTGATAAATACTATGGTCCTAAAAACTCTTTAAAAGCCTTTGTAGATAGTTGTCATCGTAGGGGGATTGCGGTCATTTTGGATATGGTGCTCAATCACACCACCGGGAATAACCCAATAGCAGCACTTTATTGGAATAGCACCAGTAGTCAACCAGCTGCTAATAATCCTTGGTTAAATCAAACGGCTACGCACCCCTTCAGTGTATTTAATGATTTCAATCATGAAAGTTTAGCCACTCGATATTTCAGTAGTCGCGTAATGGAGCATTGGTTAAAAGAATATAAAGTAGATGGCTATCGATTTGATTTAGCAAAAGGATTCACCCAAACAAATACAGGTGCAGATGTGGCGGCATGGGGCCGATACGATGCAAGTCGTGTGGCAATTTGGAAACGGTATTACGATACGATGCAATTAAAATCGCCTGGTAGCTATGTTATCTTGGAGCATTTTGCTGATAATACGGAAGAAGTAGAGCTTTCTAATTACGGCATGTTACTTTGGGGCAATAACACGTATAATTTTCAAGAAGCGGCGATGGGATTTTTATCTAACTCCAATTTCAGTGGAAATATTTTTACGGCACGCGGATGGACCAAGCCTCACTTAGTTGGATATATGGAAAGCCATGACGAAGAGCGATTAATGTATAAGGCCTTACAATTTGGAAATTCATTGGGGAGCTATAACATACGTAGTCTGTCCACAGCATTGAAACGAATGGAATTAACCGCTGCATTTGGCATGATGATTCCAGGTCCTCGTATGATTTGGCAATTTGGGGAAGTAGGGTACGATTACTCAATTAACACTTGCCCTGATGGATCGGTAAATAATAATTGTCGCACTTCAAATAAACCTATCAAGTGGGATTATCAACAAGTGCCAGAGCGTGCAGCACTCTTTACGGTATATAGTAAGCTCAATCAATTAAGACAACACCCCTTGTATAAAAACAATTTTTACTCGGATCGTATTGTCCATTCGTTAAATGGGCCATTCAAGTGGTTGCAGTTGACAACGGATACTTCCAATATCATCGTAATAGGCAATTTTGATGTGGCGGCCTCACAAGCTTCCATCACTTTCCCCAATGCGGGTACTTGGTATGATTATTTAAATGGAGGCACATTTACAGCAACAGGAAGTGGACAATCTATATTGTTGCAGCCGGGAGAATACAAAGTATATATCAATCGCAATCTCAACAGTAGTGGAGGTGGTACAGGTGGAGGAGGAACAACCGTTACCAATTGGGTTGCTAAGTTGTTACCCAATTTGGTGAATCGCACCACAAGTGGCACAGGAGCCATGGATCTTTATTTAGAATTGCCAGCTGCTAGTTTGGTACAAGCCACCTTGTATAATTTGGCTGGACAAAATCTTGGTCTTTTATACAATGGTCAATTGACTACTGGTGTGCAACGAATATCCTTGCAACAAAAAATACAAACACTCGCGGCAGGTAATTATTTGATTCGCTGTAGTGTAGCAGGAAATACAAAAATATTACGATTTGTCATCCACTAATTGTACGCTATGCCGGAAAGAATGATTACTCGATTAAAAAATGCGGAGACTGAAAAAATTAGTCACCAGGATTATTTCAATATTGCTGTTTCTGTTGACTGTGTGATTCTTGGTTATGAAAACCGAGAACTAAAAGTATTGCTGATCAAATCCGATTTGGAAGAATTCAAAGGCCTACATTCTTTATTAGGTGATCTGGTTCGTCCTGATGAAGATTTAGATGCTGCTTCTTATCGGGTGTTAAATGAGAGAACTGGATTAGACGATGTTTTCTTAGAACAAGTACAAACTTTTGGTAATACTAATCGTCACCCATCTGGAAGAGTTGTGACCACTGCTTACTACTCATTGCTGGATATTCGGAATCATCGTCTCCAGTTAAGTAATAATGAGCTTTCCTGGCATTCGGTTAATTCCATTAAAAAGCTGGCGTTTGATCACCATGCTATTTTACATTCTTGTTTAAGCCGACTCCGGGAACAAGTGATGGAAAGGCCATTGATTTTCAATCTGTTATCGCCAAAATTCTCCCTTCGAGAGCTTCAGGAGGTCTATGAAGCCATATTAGGAGTGGGACTTGACCGTCGGAATTTTAGAAAAAAAATCATGCTAAAAGATTGGTTAACAGATCTTAAGGAGATTGAAACCAATGTGCCCCACCGGCCCGGGCGACTCTATAAACTAAATAAGGAGTGCAAGGCTTAACAAAATATTTTTTTATATGTAAATTTGCTAATATTGTGTAATAGATACACATTTAGTGTACCAAAAACCAGATTGCTAAACCAATAATGATTGCTTATGTCATTAACTAACGTCTCGAAGGTAGTTAGCCTATTCGTGCTTGCCTTTGTTGTACAAATCTCCTTTGCACAGGATCGAGTGATTTCAGGAAAAGTTGTAGATGCTGCAGGTGCTCCATTGTCTGGAGTAAGTGTGGTAGCTAAAGGCAGTGCTACTGGAACACAAACTGCTGCAAACGGTCAATTCCAATTGAAAGTAGCCTCTACCGTTAACACACTTGTGTTATCCTCTGTTGGATTCACTTCACAAGAAGTTTCTATTCAAGGTACCAACAGTGTAAGTGTTGTACTTGCAAGTGCCAGTACAACGATGGGTGATGTGGTAGTAGTTGCTTATGGAACGCGTCGTAAATCAGATTTAACTGGATCTGTTACTGCAGTATCTGCCAAAGATTTTCAAAAAGGAAATATCAACTCTGCAGAACAATTACTTGTTGGTAAAGTAGCAGGTCTTTCTATCACTACAGGTGGTGGAGCTGCAGGAGGTGGAAGCCGCATCCGTATTCGTGGCGGTGCTTCCCTGAATGCCAGCAATGATCCACTATTGGTAATTGATGGGGTGCCTGTAGATGGTAATGGCGTTTCAGGTTCTGCAAATCTGCTCAACACAATTAACCCCAATGACATTGAGTCAATGACCATTCTTAA
>CAYFLE010000124.1:0-4616 GCA_964343645.1 uncultured Chitinophaga sp.
AATAACCACTTTGAAAAGTGCCTCGCTCATACCGCAGCACATAGCCAGCCTGTTCTGGGATGGCTTCCAATTTATCGAGTGTCGTTTGTGTGTACTTCATAATGATGGTGCGAATGTAACAATCCTATGGGGTTCGGCCAATCACTTATTTCGAATGAAAGGTGATAACGGGAACAATCATTTCTTCTAAACTGACCCCACCATGCTGAAACGTGTTGCGATAATAGTTCGCATAGTGATTATAATTATTGGGGTAACACAAAAAATGATCTCCTCGGGCAAAAATGTAGGAAGAATTAATGGTGGGACTGGGCAATCCGGCCTGACGAGGTTCTCTAAAAGCCAACACATCGCGCGCCTCATATTGCAAATTTCGTCCATGTTTATAACGAAGGTTGGACGTGGTTTGTTTATCGCCAATAACCCGACAAGGAGTTTTCACCCGCACGCTGCCGTGATCAGTAGCTAGCACCAAGGTGAGCGGTTTGTCTGCAATCCGCCGAAGCGCCTGGTGTAACGGAGAATGTTCAAACCAAGAGCGCGTTACACTGCGATAACTTTTTTCATCGCCCGCTAATTCTTTCAATACTTCCATTTCCGTACGCGCGTGACTCAGCATATCTACAAAATTGTAAACAATCACATTCAAGTCATTGCCCAACAAATTATGAATGCCTTGTTGCAACTCCTGCCCGGATTGGTTATTCAACACTTTGGTATAGGAGAATTTGATATCGCCCCTACCCGCACGTTTCAATTGCTCGCGCAATAATTCTTCCTCATGTAAATTTTTTCCACCTTCTTCCTCATCATTTTTCCAGAGCGCTGGATAGGATTTTTCCATTTCCACCGGTAAGAGTCCCGAAAAAATAGCATTGCGCGCATATTGCGTAGCCGTAGGCAGAATACTATAAAAACTATCTTCCTCTTGCAATCGAAAACTATCGGCCAGCACTGGTTCAATGGCTTTCCATTGATCAAAACGAAGATTATCGATCAATACAAAAAACAACGGTGTTCCTTTTTTTAACTGCGGCAACACTTTTGTTTGCAACAAGGTATGACTCATCACTGGCGCTTGTGCCCGGTCCCCCACAACCCAAGAAGAATAATTTTTGGAGACGAATTTGAAAAACTCTGTATTCGCTTCCGCTTTTTGTGTGTGAAGCACTTCTTCCATTTCCGGACTGTCCGTGCGTTGCATTTCTAATTCCCAATACACTAGTTTTTTATAGATATCTCGCCATTCTTTATGGTCCGGATCACTATTGAGTGCGGTGAAAAGATGACGGAATTGTTGTTGATACGTGGCGGTTGTTTTTTCTGCTACCAATCTTTTATTGTCAATGATTTTTTTCAAACTCAACCAAACTTGATTGGGATTGACGGGTTTTATCAAGTAATCGCTGATTTGAGAACCAATCGCGTCGTCCATCAAATTTTCCGTCTCATTTTTGGTAATTAGTACTACAGGGATGGAACGGTTGATCTCTTTGATTTTTGCCAATGTTTCCAACCCCGTGATTCCTGGCATACTTTCATCAATCAACACTACATCAACCGGATGTTCCCGTACATAATCAATAGCTTCAAATCCATTGGTGAAGGTTTGGACCGCATAGCCTTTGTTTTCCAAAAAAAGTTGCTGCGAACGCAAACTTTCAATTTCGTCGTCTACCCATATAATTTTTGCCAACGCCATAACGTCAAATTTAGCTTTTTAAAGGGCGCCTTCGTAATTTTGAAGACTGCCTGCCCGAATAAACCCCATGAAAACAACCACGGCCACCCGCAAAATTATCAACGATCCAGTGTATGGTTTTATTACCATAGACCATCCTACTGTGTTGGCCGTGATTTCCCATCCCTATTACCAGCGTCTCCGCAATATCCACCAAATGGCATTTGCACACCTGGTTTATCCCGGCGCCATGCATTCGCGCTTGCACCACTCCTTGGGGGCCTATCACTTGATGGGTATTGCCCTTGCCGAGTTAAAAAGCAAGGGAGTAGACATCACCCCCGAAGAAGAATTGGGTGCACGCTTGGCGATTTTGCTCCATGACTGTGGACATGGTCCCTTTTCACATGCGCTAGAAAAAGAATTGATTCCTGGTGTTCATCATGAACAGCTTTCCTTGCTCATCATGGAAAAATTAAATGAAGAACTCCAGGGAAAACTTACAACCGCTATTGAGATTTTCACCAATCGCTATCCGAAAAAATTCCTTCATCAGCTGATATCTGGACAATTAGATGTGGACCGAATGGACTATTTGAACCGCGATAGTTTTTTTACCGGTGTAGCGGAAGGTGTCATTGGTTATGACCGGATTTTGAAAATGCTCACGGTGCACCAAGACCAATTAATGGTAGAAGAAAAAGCGATTTTTTCTATTGAAAAGTTTTTGATCAGTCGACGACTCATGTATTGGCAGGTCTATTTACATAAAACAGTGGTCAGTGCCGAAATGACCTTGGTACATGCACTGCGACGTGCCCATGAATTGATTCTTGCCGGCGAAAAAGTGCAGGCTGCTACCACTACCCTTGACTTTTTTTTACAAAACAAGACAGCCGCTGCTAACATCAAGCAGCATTTAGACTTGTTTTGTCGTCTTGATGATCACGATGTAATGGCCAGTATCAAAAATTGGTGTCAACATCCTGATCCCGTACTTTCTACTTTAAGTAAACTGATTGTGAATCGCCAATTACTCAAAATTCGTTTTACCGCAGAAGCGACTGAGGGTGCAGCATTAGCAACCCTGCGAAAAGAAACGGCAAAGCGATTCGGTATCACGGAGCAAGAAGCCGCCTATTTTGTATTTACCGGCGAAGCAAAAAATACTACGTACAACCCCAATGACGAACGCATCCATATTTTATTCAAAGATGGATCGGTAAAAGATATTTCAGCAGTGGACAATGCCTTGATTAATTATGGCAGTAGCAAAGGATTCGGTGAAATAAAAAAACATTTTATCTGTCAACCCGGAAATCATTAAATAACCCATGCTACAGTTCACCGCTTCGCAAATAGCCCAACTCATACAGGGAAAAGTAGAAGGAGATCCTGCCATAGCGGTTCACTCCTTTGGAAAAATTGAAGAAGCGGTTTCCGGTCAACTTTCTTTTTTAGCTAATCCCAAATACGAAGAGCATATTTATCAAACGCAGGCGAGTGTAATCATTGTCAATGATTCCTTTCAACCTCGCGAAAAAATTAAGGCTACCCTGATTCGTGTAGCTGATGCCTATTCTGCCTTTGCCACGCTTCTCACTAAATACCAAGAATTCCGCAGTCAACAATTAACTGGGATTGAGCAGCCTAGTTTTATTGCGGCTTCCGCACAAGTGGCTAGTGGCACCTATATAGGCGCCTTTAGTTATATCGGAGAACAGGTGATCATTGGAGAAGGAACAAAAATTTATCCGAACACCTTTGTAGGAGAACAAGTAAAAATTGGTCGCGATTGTATTATTCATCCCGGTGTAAAAATTTATCATGAATGCGTAATTGGCGATCAAGTAATCATTCATGCAGGCACCGTGATTGGAAGCGATGGATTTGGATTTGCTCCGCAAGCCGATGGCAGTTTGCAAAAAGTACCACAAATTGGAAATGTCGTGATTGAATCAGGGGTGGAGATTGGAGCAAACACAACGATTGATCGTGCTACCATTGGATCCACAATCATTCGCAAAGGAGCTAAACTCGATAACCTGATTCAAGTTGCCCATAATGTAGAAATTGGAAATAGTACGGTGATTGCTGCACAAACCGGTATCAGTGGCAGTACAAAAATTGGAAAAGGAGTTATGATTGGTGGACAAGCAGGTGTGGTTGGACATATCACCATTGGTGATGGCGCCAAGGTGAATGCGCAAAGTGGCGTGAGCAAATCGTTGGCACCTGGTAAAGCCGTTTCCGGAACACCCGCTACCGATTATACCCAATCACTCCGAAGCCAAGCCGTAATACGTAGACTCCCAGAGTTAGAAAAGCGTATCCAGGAGCTTGAAAAGATTATAAAAGACTTACAATCAAATAGTTAAAAGGGGGATTGGGGGTCCCTTTTTCATTTGTTATCTTTGCGGCACCAAAACCCATTCATGGCTACTCCGTTCAACCCCGATAAACAGCATACCATTGGTTCTTCGGTTACCATTTCCGGAACCGGTCTTCATACTGGAATTTTAGCCGACTTGACGCTTCATGCGGCTAATCCTGGCTATGGTTTTCAATTCAAGAGAACGGATTTACCCGGTCAACCCATCATCAAAGCAGATTGTGACTTAGTCACCGATACGAGTCGAGGTACTACTTTAGAATTTGAAGGTGCAAAAATCAGTACCGTAGAACATATCTTGGCAGCACTAGTGGGGATGGGCGTTGACAATTGTTTGATTGAAGTAACAGGCCCCGAAATTCCAATCATGGATGGAAGTTCCGCTCCTTTTGTGGCCTTGATTGAAAAAGCCGGTGTAACAGAACAAGATGCAACCAAAGTGTGGTACAGCATCGATGAAAATATTTTTCATTACGACGAAGGGAAGCGCGTGGAGATGGTTGCCATGCCTGCGCTCGATTATCAAATTACTACGCTGATTGA
>CAYFLE010000125.1:0-3781 GCA_964343645.1 uncultured Chitinophaga sp.
ATGCAAAATCACTCGTCAAGCACAAGACGAGTTTGCCATAGAAAGTTATAGGCGATCTCAACACGCTTGGGAAAATGGATTATTTGAAAACGAAGTAATTCCTGTTCTAATTCCGCAACGTAAAGGAGATCCATTGAAAGTGAGTAAAGATGAGGAGCCCTTTGCTGTCAAATTTGATAAAGTTCCCACACTTTCACCTGCATTTAGTAAGGAGGGGACCATTACCGCTGCAAATGCCTCAACCATGAATGATGGGGCAGCCGCACTCGTATTAATGACAAAAGAAAAAGCGCTTGAATTGGGGCTCAAGCCACTGGCTATTATTAGAGGATATGCTGATGCGGAGCAGGCTCCGCAATGGTTTACCACCAGTCCCTCTTTGGCACTTCCCATTGCCTTGAATAAAGCAGGTATTAATGGGGAGCAAGTAGATTTTTGGGAATTGAATGAAGCTTTTTCAGTGGTGGGCATTGAAAATGCGCGCCGATTGAAAATTGATTTATCAAAGTTGAATGTAAATGGAGGCGCTGTTTCACTGGGTCATCCATTAGGTTGTTCAGGCGCACGAATTCTTGTGACGCTGACGCATATTTTACAAAATCGAAACGGTCGTTATGGTGCGGCAGGCATTTGTAATGGAGGGGGCGGTGCTAGTGCGATGGTCATTGAGCGATTTGATGCAGCAAAATCATGATAACAATTTATCATACCATTGGATTATTAGTTGGAGTCAATCAATCCAGTCATCCAGTAAGGGGAGCTGAGCTAAGCTCAATTGCAACACTGCAAAATGCTTATCTCGTTGTAGAAAATGAGTCAATACATTCTTACGGTGTAATGGCCAATCTTCAATGGGATGATTTTCCTACGGCAACTCGAATTAATGTAGAGGGGGGTGCTATTTTCCCATCCTGGTGCGACAGTCATACCCATCTAGTTTTTGCTGGAAGCCGTGAAAATGAATTCGTAGATAAAATAAAAGGATTGAGTTATGCCGAAATTGCAGCGAAGGGGGGTGGTATACTTCATTCCGCCAATAAGCTGCAATTGACAAGTGAAGAGGAATTGTATCAAGATGCATTAACACGACTAAGGGAAGTGGTTGCAATGGGTACAGGGGCCATTGAAATCAAAAGTGGATATGGATTAACGTTGGAATCGGAACTGAAAATGCTACGGGTAATTAAAAAACTACGGGAAAACACTCCTGTTGAAATTCGCGCCACATTTTTAGGCGCACATGCGATTCCCGCTGCATTCAAAAATGATCGTGAATCATATATTAAGTTAATTACTGAACAGATGATTCCAGAAGTGGCCAAAGAAGGTTTAGCTGATTATATTGATGTTTTTTGCGAAACTGGATTTTTTTCTAAAGAGGAGACTATTCGTATTTGTGAAGTAGGTAAACAATTTGGGTTGGTGCCAAAAATTCATGCAAATCAATTAGGTATTTCAGGGGGTGTTGAAGCAGGAGTTGCGGTTGAGGCAATCAGTGTAGATCATCTGGAATCAATGAATGAAATATTAATTCATCAATTAGCTTCCACTAACACAGCGGCAACTTTATTACCAAACGCATCCTTTTTTCTACGTATGCAAGATGCTCCTGCGCGAGAATTAATAGAAGCAGGGGCCATTGTTGCATTGGCATCTGATTATAATCCAGGGTCTGCTCCTTCGGGTAATATGAATTTAGTAATTGCGCAAGCGTGCATACGAATGAAATTGCTTCCTGCCGAAGCAATTAATGCGGCTACCATCAATGGTGCCTATGCTATGGGTGTTGCTCAATCATGTGGCAGTATCAGTTCAGGTAAGTTGGCTAACTTTTTTATTTCAAAACCGATATCGTCAATTGACTATTTGCCCTATGCATTTGGATCCGTTTTAGCTCAAAAAGTGATCCTACGTGGTAAATTAATAAACACAAAATCTTTTTAATGTATGAAATCTACACTGCCTATTATTGAATGTGTTCCCAACTTCAGTGAAGGGAATGACCTGTCTGTCATTCGGCAAATCACCGACTGTATTGAATCGGTGGATGGAGTTCGTCTATTGAATGTAGATCCTGGGAAAGCTACAAATCGTACTGTTGTCACTTTTGTAGGTGCACCTGAGGCAGTCATACAAGCAGCATTTTTGGCAATTAAAAAAGCAGGGGAGTTGATTGATATGCAAAAGCATGCTGGGGCGCATCCTAGAATGGGCGCTACAGACGTATGTCCGCTAATTCCCATTGCAGGAATCACCTTGGCAGAAACGGCTGAATATGCTAGAAAGTTAGCAAAACGAGTAGGAGAAGAATTGAATTTGCCTGTTTATTGTTATGAAGCAGCACAGCCCGATAAATCCAGAAGTAATTTGTCAATCATTAGGGCAGGTGAATATGAAGGATTTTTTAAAAAAATAACTGACCCGTCCTGGAAACCTGATTTTGGCCCAGCAGTTTTTGATGCAAAAAGAGGAGCAACTGTCATTGGGGCAAGAGACTTTTTAATTGCCTATAATGTCAACTTAAATACAACTTCTACTAGGCGAGCGAATGCAGTGGCCTTTGATATTCGTGAAGCGGGTAGAAATAGAATAGAAAATGGAAAAACAATCCATATTCCAGGCACATTAAAGTCCGTAAAAGCGATTGGATGGTTTATAGAAGAGTATGGGATTGCCCAAATTTCTATGAACCTAACTGATATTCACACCACACCTATTCATATTGCGTTTGATGAAGCGTGTAAAAAAGCTGCTGAAAGAGGACTTCGTGTCACGGGTAGCGAATTAGTAGGGTTGGTGCCACTTCAATCCATGTTAGAGGCAGGAAAATATTTTCTACAAAAGCAACAACGATCTACAGGTGTCTCAGAAAAGGAATTAATTAGCATAGCCATTAAGTCAATGGGTTTAAATGAACTAACTTCATTCAATCCGAATGAAAGGATCATTGAATATTTACTTGAAGTGAAAGATTCAAAAAAGCTAATAAACAATTCACTGGAAGAATTTGCTGATGCTACAGCCAGTGAATCGCCCGCGCCTGGCGGAGGATCGGTATCCGCTTATTTGGGGGCCTTGGGTGTGTCCTTAGCAGCAATGGTGGCAAATCTTTCTTCTCATAAAAAAGGTTGGGATGAACGGTGGAAAGAGTTCGGAGATCAAGCAGAAAGAGCGCAACAACTAAAAGCGGAATTATTAAAACTGGTAGATGCCGATACAGAATCTTTTAACGCCATCATGGATGCCTTTGCATTACCCAAAAAAACGGAGGAGGAAAAGGCGCAACGACAAGCTGCAATCCAAACCGCTACTAAATTAGCTATAGAAGTTCCACTCAACGTGATGAAAATTTCATTAGAGAGTATGCAGCTAATTAAATCGATGGTGGAAACTGGTAATCCCAATTCAGTCACTGACGCTGGAGTAGGGGCTCTATGTGCAAGAAGTGCAGTGATGGGAGCTTTTTTAAATGTAAAGGTCAATTGTATGAGCTACAACGATAAATCGTTTGTTCAGCAAATACTGAGTGAAGGATCCAGCATTGAAGCTCAAGCAATTCAGGAAGAGTCAATGATTATTGCCTTGGTAAATGAGAAATTACAAGTACATTAATTCTCCAACCGCATCATTTCCTCAAAGGCTTTTTCGTATTCACGTGTTAATTCGCTTACTGAATGTTGTACGTGTTGATAGGCCGATTCAGTAGCAATGAATTCCTCTTTATTAGCATAGAGAGAAGGGTCAGAAAGTTTGGTCTCCAACTCTTTTTGTTTACCCTGCC
>CAYFLE010000125.1:3791-4583 GCA_964343645.1 uncultured Chitinophaga sp.
TTGATATTCCTTTTTCTTTTCTTTTGAAATCGAGGTGTTGGTTTCTTGTTTAGCGGATTCATTTGAGGCAGGAACGAGCGTTTCTTTCACTGGGGCTTGACTAGTCTTTTGTTGGTTATTTTTTTCCATCCGTTCTTTCCAATTCACCCATTCTTCATACCCGCCTTTGAATTCCTTGATTTCTCCATTGTCAATTTCCCAAATAACAGTTGCGGTTTTCGAAATAAAATAGCGATCGTGACTTACAAATAATAAAGTGCCTTGGTATTTGTTTAAAGCTTCAATCAATAATTCGCAGCTGTGTAAGTCCAGGTGGTTGGTGGGTTCGTCTAGTAATAAAAAATTAGCTTTACTAACAATTACTTTTGCTAGTGCTACTCTTGCTTTTTCGCCTCCGCTGAGGACTTTAATTTTTTTATCAATATCATCTCCGCTAAATAAAAAACAACCTAATAAAGAACGGAGTTCAAGTTCCGTTTGTTGGCTGCCACAATGCAACATTTCCTCTAAAATGGTATGCTGCAACTTGAGCGCTTCTAATTGATGTTGTGCATAAAAACTTTGCTCCACATTGTGACCATCTATCCTTTCCCCCGATTGAAATGATTCAGTGCCGGCAAGGATTCGCAATAACGTTGATTTGCCTTTTCCGTTGGCGCCAATGAGTGCAATTTTTTCTCCTCGATTAATTTCCGCATTTCCATTTGTTAGAATCGCGTTATCTCCAAAAGACTTTTGAATATTTTTTATGGTGGCAACTACTTTTCCAGGAACTTTATCAATGCTGAAATT
>CAYFLE010000126.1:0-927 GCA_964343645.1 uncultured Chitinophaga sp.
GGGGCAGGAGTTCCTTTTTTTTGCAATTCATCAAAACGGCGGACAGCACGGATTTCGGGATCGGCGGTCATGAATATTTTCAATTCAGCTTCGGGGAAAACTACCGTGCCAATATCTCTCCCATCCATCACAATCCCTTTGTTTTTACCCAATCGTTGCTGTTGCTGTACAGCAAATTGACGTACACGAGCAATAGCAGCCACTTCACTCACGCGTGAAGCCACCGCTAAATCGCGGATTTTAGACTCTACATTTTCCCCATTCAATAGCACATCACTAGCCCCTCTTTCGGGATTAAATAAAAAGGATAACTCGATTTGTGAAAGCGCCTTTTCAATTTGCTCGGCATCGTTGATAGAAATATGATTTTCTAAAAAATAGTAGGTAATCGCGCGATACATAGCGCCACTGTCAACAAACACATAGCCCAATTCTTTTGCCAACGCTTTAGCAAGTGTACTTTTTCCGCAACTTGACCATCCGTCAAGTGTAATAATGATTTTCTTATCGGACATAGTGCAATGACAGCGCTTGGTTCCTTAAGAGGCTTTCGTAGGCGCAGAAGTTCGTTGTTTGAATGTAAAAGAAAGTTTAGTTTGCTCCTCATCGGTATCTGCAACTAACACATCTCCTTCTTTAACATTCATATTTAATATCTCCTCTGCTAATGGATCCTCCAGATATTTTTGAATAGCCCGGTGCAGCGGCCTTGCGCCAAATTGACTATCATACCCTTTGTCAGCTAAAAAGCTCTTTGCCTTTTCAGAAAGTTCCAAGCTAAACCCAAGATTGGTCAATCGCTTCATGACGCCCTTCATCAAGATATCAATGATATCAAAAATATTTTCACGAGATAGGCTATTGAAAATGACAACATCATCAATACGATTCAAAAACTCGGGAGAAAATGCTTTTTTCAGCGCACTT
>CAYFLE010000126.1:937-4538 GCA_964343645.1 uncultured Chitinophaga sp.
ATTGGAGGTCATGATGATCAAGGTATTTTTGAAATCAACTTTTCTGCCTAATCCATCCGTTAACTGGCCATCATCCAAAACTTGCAGAAGAATATTGTAAATATCAGGATGTGCTTTTTCAATTTCATCTAACAAGATAACGCTGTAAGGCTTTCGGCGTACGCGTTCAGTAAGCTGACCACCCTCTTCATAACCCACATAACCGGGGGGAGCTCCAATCAATCGACTAACGGTGAATTTTTCCATATACTCACTCATGTCAATTCGAATGAGCGACTCTTCGGAATCAAAAAGATGGCGGGCTAATGCACGCGCCAATTCCGTTTTACCAACTCCGGTAGGTCCAAGGAAAATAAAGGTTCCAATTGGTTTTTTGGGGTCTTTCAATCCAACACGGTTACGCTGAATAGCCTTTACTACTTTTTGAATGGCTTCATTTTGTCCAATCACCATTCCTCTCATATCATCTGACATTCTGCGCAATTTCTCCGTTTCGGCTTGGACCATCCGTTTAACGGGGATACCTGTCATCATGCTAATAACTTCTGCAATATCTTCCTCGCCTATTGGAAACTTTCGATGTTTGCTTTCTTCTTCCCAATCCGCCTTTGCTTTTTCAAGCTCTTCCTGTAAACGCTTTTCTGTGTCACGCAAGGAAGCGGCTTCTTCAAATTTTTGACTTTTTACCACCTTGTTTTTCTCCCCCTTCACCTCCTCAATTTTTTGCTCCAACTCGGTGATAGTGGGTGGCACATTAATATTTTTCAAGTGAACACGAGCGCCCACTTCGTCCATGACATCAATTGCTTTATCAGGAAGCAAACGATCCGTGATGTATCGATCACTCAACTTGACACACGCATCAATGGACTCTTGATCATAATTGACATTGTGATAGTCTTCGTATTTGCTTTTGATATTATTGAGAATCTGGATGGTATCCTCCACACTTGGTGGATCAATAATTACTTTTTGAAAACGTCTATCCAGCGCGCCGTCCTTTTCAATATGCATCCGGTACTCATCCAAGGTAGATGCCCCAATGCACTGAAGTTCGCCACGTGCCAACGCTGGTTTAAAAATGTTGCTGGCATCCAGCGAACCACTTGCGCCACCTGCGCCTACAATGGTGTGCAATTCATCAATGAAAAGAATTACATCTCTGTTTTTTTCTAATTCATTCATGATGGCCTTCATGCGCTCTTCAAACTGTCCACGATATTTTGTACCCGCTACCAAAGCAGCTAGATCTAACGAAATGACACGTTTATCAAAGAGGACGCGAGAAACCTTGCGTTGCACAATTCGAAGCGCCAATCCTTCTACGATTGCTGTTTTACCCACACCTGGTTCTCCAATGAGAATGGGATTATTCTTTTTTCTTCGAGATAAAATTTGAGAAACACGTTCAATTTCTTTTTCACGACCTACAATGGGATCTAGGGTGCCCATTTCAGCCATACGGGTAATATCACGACCAAAATTATCTAGGACAGGTGTTTTACTTTTACCCCCTGCTGCTTGCTTAGGTGTTGATTTTAATGCACCACTCTTTTTTTCTTCTTCAAACTCTTCTTCATTCTCCTCAGGAAATTCAGCACGTGGCTCATTTGATTTTACAATGCCCAATTCTTGACGGAACAAATCATAGTCTACATCAAACTGATTAAGAATTTGTGTAGCAATATTTTCTTTGTTCTTCAATATTGAAAGCATCAAGTGCTCGGTTTCAACAGTATTACTCTTTAACGCCTTTGCCTCCAATACAGTAACACGGATTACTTTTTCAGCTTGCTTTGTTAGCGGTAATGAATTGATATTAGCAACGTTCTTTCCTGTTTTATCCTTAACAGCTAGCTCGATTTCTTTTCGCAACTCATACAGGTCCACATTAAAACTCTTGAGGATTTTTACGGCGGTGTTTTCACCTTCGCGAATCATGCCTAAGAGTAAGTGCTCAGTGCCGATAAAGTCATTGCCCAAACGCAGCGCCTCTTCCCGACTAAAGGAGATAATTTCCTTGACCTGAGCGGAAAAATTATTATCCATTTTATAACTTCTTACGGTTCTTACAATATTAACGAATAATTTCGGGAGGGACTTTGGAACAGTTATAAACCCCTGTTAATAAATCTATCCAGAAACTTCTACTATGAGAATCAAAATTGATACCAAAGAACGATTTCAGGTAATCACCCCCCTGGACCCTCATTTAACTGCTAGGTTGGCAGAAGACCTGCAGGAAAAGCTCCTCTCAGGTCTGGGAAATGACAAGGCGCCAGACGGTGGCTTTTCTCACCTGGTACTTTCCCTTTTGGAAGTAGAATCAGTTGAAGAATCAGCTGCATCCATTGTGGCAAACATTCAAAGTAAATTTTACGAACAGGGCTTTTCTTTTGTGATATGCTGTATGCAAAAAGAGGTAGAAAAAGTATTTGAAAAACTGGAATTGCTGGAACTGATGAATATCACCCCCACCGAAAGCGAAGCATGGGATATCTTGCAAATGGAAGAGATAGAACGAGAACTTTTAAATAATTCCGAAAACTGATCTCCCCATTTTTCTATGTTTTCAGTGACCATTTTAGGAAATAACTCAGCGGTACCCGCCTACGAGCGTTATCCTACTAGCCAACTCGTATCCTACAACGGGAATAAATTATTGGTAGACTGTGGAGAGGGCACTCAAATGCAACTCATGCGCTATCGAATTCGGTATAGCCGCATCTCCCATATTTTTATTTCTCATTTACATGGTGATCATTACTTTGGTTTGATTGGTCTTCTCAATAGTTTCGGTTTACTGAATCGTCAACAAGAATTGCATGTATATGGACCTGCCGGCTTAGAAAAAATCATCAACCTACAATTAGAAGCAGCCTCTACTCGTCTCCCCTTTTTATTACATTTTCACACCATTGAAAAATCAGGTCCACTCGCTGAAACGGAGGACCTGCTAATAAGTAGCTTTCCAACCGATCATCGCATTGAATGTTACGGCTTCTTATTTCAAGAGAAAATGCTACCGCGAAAATTAGCAGCGCGTCAAAACAAACCCAGAATATATGCGTACTGTGCAGATACGCGCTATGATGAAAAAATGATTGATTTTATACAGGGTGTAGACCTGTTATACCACGAAGCCACCTATTTGGATGACCAACTTGAAAAAGCTTCCTTGCGGTATCATGCCACTTCTAAACAAGCAGCCATGATTGCCAAAAAAGCAAATGCAAGTAAATTATTGCTAGGACATTTTAGCAGTCAATATGAATCAATCGCTGAATTTGAAGAAGAGGCACGTGCTATTTTCCCTGCTACTGAAAATGCTTTGCAAGGAGTATCTTATTTAGTTTGAGGGGATTTACTTTAACTGCTGCAATAAGCCTTTGATATAGGCCTGATGCTTTTCACTCACAGGCCATACGGGCAATCGAAATGCATGTTGACAAAGACCCATTTCAGCAAGCACTGCTTTGATACCTGCAGGACTTCCTTCCGCAAATAATGCAGCAGTAATTTCTAAATATTTATAATGAAGCGGTCTTGCTTTTTCAAAATCACCAGCTAAACAAAGCCGAATCATGTCAGAAAATTCTTT
>CAYFLE010000127.1:0-4501 GCA_964343645.1 uncultured Chitinophaga sp.
TCGTTGGGTTGTAATTTTTTATTCTTTGCCTTTGCTGCTAATTCTTTTGCTTCGGCTGCAATTTGTGGTAATGTTTTATTGTCAGCAAACCGAACAACGGGTACAATTAATCCGTCTTCAATGGCTACGGCCATTCCAATATGCACGTGTTGATAGCGGCGAATTTTATCACCCATCCAGGAAGCATTGACGGCGGGGTGTTGACGGAGAGATAGTGCCACTGCTTTGATGACAAAATCATTAAAGCTAACCTTGACAGGACTTGCTTCATTGAGTTGTGTCCGCGCAGAGATCGCGTTATCCATATTGATTTCCATCTTCAAATAAAAGTGTGGGGCGCTGAACTTGCTTTCTGCAAGTCTTTTTGCAATCACACCTCTCATTTGTGAATTTGGAATATCAGTATACCCTTCTGTCGTTTGACCACTGTACGTGGGAACATTTACTACAGGCATCGCTGCTTTACTGGCAGCCGGATTGAAATGATCAATATCTGCTTTCACAATTCGACCTCCATCACCTGAGCCTAATACTTGGCTAAGGTCAACGCCTTTATCTTTTGCCACTTTTTTTGCAAGGGGGGAGGCTTTAATTCGTCCATTTGCATCTACTACTGTTGCCGAAACAGTAGCTGGAGAAGTGGCAACAGTTGACTGCGCAACAGGTGCCGGCGCTGCCTGGGTGGTGGTTGCAACAGCAGCGGTTTGACCACTTTTAGCAGCGGCAACAATCGCGTCCACGTCAACTTTTCCTTTTTCTCCAATGATGCACAATAATCCGTTCACAGGAATTTTTTCTCCTTTTTGCGCACCGATATACAAGAGCGTTCCGTTTTTATAGCTCTCCAATTCCATGGTAGCTTTATCGGTTTCAATGTCAGCCAGCACTTCACCTTTCTTCACAGCGTCTCCCACGTTTTTGTGCCAACCAGCTATCACTCCTTCTTCCATTGTATCACTGAGTCGAGGCATTAACACCACTTCCTCCATTTTGGATAAATCCATTGTAGGCGCTGTAGTGGTAGGGGCAGGGTTGCTTGGAGCAGGCGTAGCGGCAGGCGTCGGTGCTGCAGTAGAGGTTTGAGCAGGTTGATTTAAAAGCGAGCTGATATCTTCTCCCTCATTCCCTATAATCGCCAATAAATCGTTGACTTGAATTTTAGATCCCTTGTCTCCTCCTAAATGCAGTAATACGCCATCTTTGTAGCTTTCCAGCTCCATCGTGGCTTTATCTGTTTCTACTTCTGCAAGTAGGTCACCTTTTTTTACACGATCGCCAACTTTTTTGTGCCAGGATGCAATAACCCCTTCGGTCATTGTATCACTTAATCTGGGCATCAGGATCACTTCCGCCATTCCCTAATGAATTTGGGCTCGAAATTAAGATAAAAACCCCGATTAGTAATCGAGATCCAGCCGAAGTCTTTCCTTTAATTGCTGGACAATGGGATAGCGCTTGACCATTTCCTGGTAACGCTCTTTGGAGGTCAAAATCCCCTCTTGTGTGGCTTGCTCTTTTTTCTCCTGCGCTACCACCGAAAATTGGAGTAATTGGTTGTTTAACCTTCCTTGCAAAAAGGCATATAATTGATTTCTTTCTTCTTCTATAAACCGTTGTTCGATATTGTTGGAAGTAAGTACTTCAAAGGAATTATCATCAACGATTTTAAGCGTTGCGGAATCAAAGGGTTGAAAAGCAGGATTCTTTGTTTCGCGAAGGGTTTCCGTATACATTTTCCATGCTTCAGTCAATTGCGCAAAGTCAATGGGGCTGTTTTTAGTAACGGGGTTTTGCAGACTGTCTTGCTTGAACTGCTCTCGTATTTTACTGAGTGCGCTTAATTTCGGAGACAAAGTTTCACGTGTTGCAGTTTCTTGCGGTGTTTTAGCAACAAGCGCCGATTGACTTAGGTATGTTTCGTCAACCAATATACGGGTGGTTGCGCCTCGCGAAACGTTTTTAGTTTCTTTGAATGCGGGTAAGGGGATAGTTGAGTATGGAATTATCCGCGTATGTCGAAAGCCAGCGGACGCGTCAATCATTTTTTTTTTGACCAGGGAATCTCCCTCGCTTGTGAGCGTGATGGCTTGCTGTAAATAGCATAGTCGAATCAAGGTCATCTCTATAAATAGTCGCTTGTTACGCGCACTTTTATATTGAATTTCCGCCTCTGTCAACAAATTCAGCATGCTGATTAAGGTGGCCGTTGGAATTTTTTCAGCGCTGGATTGATATCGGTCTTTGAAACTTTCCACTACATCCAACAGAGGAAGCGCTTTTTTGTCCTGGCACACTAAAAGGTTTCTGGTAAACTCTGCAAGACCACCCAGGAAAAGTTCTCCTTCAAAGCCCTTTTGATTGATTTCATTGTATAATAATAATGCGCCGGAAAGATCCTGTGTTTGCATGTGCGTGAGGAATCGAAAAAAATAGTCCTCATCCAAGATGTTCAAATGCTCCAAGGTTTGCGCATACGTTAACGCCCCATTGGTAAAACTGACAATTTTATCGAGTAAGCTCAGCGCATCGCGCATACAACCCTCGCTTTTTTGTGCAATGATTTGCAAGCCGGGTTTTTCTGCATTGATTTTTTCTTTGTTACAAATCGTTTCCAAGTGTGCAACAGTATCTGCAGTGGTAATACGACGAAAATCAAATATTTGGCATCTACTTAAAATAGTTGGTAATATTTTGTGCTTTTCAGTAGTAGCTAAAATAAAAATTGCATAGGGTGGGGGCTCCTCCAAGGTTTTTAAAAACGCATTGAAGGCAGCGGTTGACAACATGTGTACCTCGTCAATTACATATACTTTGTATCGACCCCCTTGCGGCGCAAATCGTACTTGTTCGGTGAGGGTGCGAATGTCGTCTACCGAGTTATTAGAAGCAGCATCTAATTCAAAATAGTTAATAGAGCCGCCCTCTCGAAAAGAAGTGCAACTTTCACATTTATCACAGGCTTCCCCTTCTTTGGTGGGTTTGCTGCAATTAATTGTTTTGGCAAGAATACGTGCACAGGTTGTTTTCCCTACTCCACGTGGACCGCAAAAAAGAAAGGCATGCGCTAATTGTTGGTTGCGAATAGCATTTTTTAAGGTGGTTGTAATATGCTCTTGCCCTACCACTGTGTCAAAGTGTTGGGGCCTGTATTTACGCGCAGAAACAACGAACCGATCCATAGTTGCAAGATAAGAAACCCTCACTCAAAAAAGACTACTAGAGGATAGGATGTCTTTCAAAAGGCAAAGTTCTGTCAAATTGATACCGCCAAGTGATCAAACGTCGGGTCAAATAAGTATCTCCAATTCCCTCGGCTACATTAATCAGTTTAGGATTAAAGTCTCCAATCCATTGTAGTTCGTAATAGTTGTACTTGTTCATTGCTTGTACCACAAATTTGGCTTCATTGATCATGAAGGCGTCCACGCCTTTTCCCTGGAATTCAGGCACAATCCCAAAAATGATGCCAGTGAATCGTCTGTTGGGTTTAGTCCATTTAACCCAAAGAAATTTTAGTTTATGTAATAGATCAAATTTGCCATTCAGATACTTGAACCATTGGTTAAGGTCAGGAATATTCAAGAAAATAGCTATAGGGTCTTCTTTATAGTAAGTAAACCAAACCACTCTTTCATCCATTACGGGTTTCATTTTCCGAAACATAGAAATGGCAAGGTCTTTACTGATTTCTTTTAAGCCTCCATGTCCGGCCCATGCTTTATTGTAGACAATAGAAAAATCTACTGCAAACTTGTCCAAGTCTTTTTTAGTGGCATGCATGGCTTTAAAATGAGGGTCTTTCTTAAGCTCTGCATGTCGGGCTAATAATTTTGCGCTGATTTCTCGCGTGGGGTCCAAGCCATAACATACCTGGTTAAAGAAATTTTCAAAACCATACTTTTCAAAAAGCGTTCGGTAATATGGTTTGCTATAACTCATGCAATAAAGAGGAGGTTGAAATCCTTCCACGATTAATCCCCACCAGCGGTCTCTTTCTCCAAAATTGATGGGTCCGTCCATAGCGCCCATTCCTTTTTGAGACAACCATTCTTTAGCGGTGTCAAACAATAAGTCAGCTGCTTTTTGGTCGTCAATACAGTCAAAAAATCCAATCCCTCCCACGGGGAATCGGTCTCCTTTGGTTCTATATTTTTTGTTGACAAAAGCGGCAATCCGGCCAATCAGTAGGCCCTGGTTATCCTTTAAAACCCAGCGGATTGCTTCGCCAAACCGAAAGGCCTTATTTTTTTTGGGATCAAAAACCTCTTCAATATCCTTGTCTAACGGCCGTATATAATTGGGCTCCCCTTTAAAAAGCTCCACGTTTACCCGTAAAAAATCTCGTTGTCCTTTCCGGTCTTTTACCTCCACTATTTGCATGGGACAAATGTAGGAAAGCCGGAGTCTCAAACTGTTTTCCACCTTCTGTAAACACTCAATTTTTCTTTTCATTTTTTGGCTAGTCGCCCCTACCTTTGCGGCCTGAAAAGCAGGTGGGTCA
>CAYFLE010000128.1:0-4486 GCA_964343645.1 uncultured Chitinophaga sp.
AACCGAAGTAATCATGAGCACAGGATGCTCCACTAGAAAAAATCGATAAAACTTACTAGACATCACGGAGGTGCCGGCTGGCAATTGGAGTGTCAACCAACCAAAGCGACCTGCAATGGTTTGATACAAGCCAATTAATAACATGGTATGCGAAGCAATCATCAACCATAAACTGGATTGACGAATGGATTCTTTTTTTGCATACGCCTGAAATAAACCCACTAATAAAAGTAGCAGAACAACCCAACGAAGCAAGTTGTGTAAATGCAGCAATCCAGTTTCCATAGCCATTTGTTTTATAGAACAAATGTAAGGACCCTTTCTTACTCTACCCAGTCGGCGATAAATACATTTGTATCGCGCGTACCTCCGTTATTTCGGTTGCTGGCAAAGACAATTTTCTTTCCATTGGGGCTGAACATCGGAAACGCATCAAACCCTTTGTCTCTACTTACTTTTTGCAAATTAGAACCATCCTCATTGATGGTATAAAGATTAAAGGGAAACCCTCTTTTATACTCGTGATTGGAAGCAAAAATAATTCGCTTGCTATCCGGCATAAAACTAGGCGCCCAATTTGCTTGACCATAATTGGTTACTTGATGTGGATTAGAGCCATCCGCGTTAGCTACCCAAACTTCCATATTGGTAGGCGCCACCAAGTCAGCCGCCAATAAGTCCTTGTATTCTTTGACTGCTTCCGGAGTTGTGGGTCGAGACGCTCGCCAAATAATTTTTTTTCCATCCGGACTAAACCATGCACCTCCATCATACCCTATTGTATGAGTAATTCTTTTTTCTTGGCCAGTTTTAAGATCCATGATATACAGTTCAATGTCTCCATCTTTAGTACTTGTATAAATCATTTTTTTACCATCGGGAGACAGGGTTGCTTCCGCATCGTAAAAAGATGAATGCGTTAGCTGCTTTACAATTTTACCTGTCAAATCGGCCATGAAAATATCATAGCCCCTGTAAAGCGGCCAGATATATTTGTTGCCGTACTGTGCACGATCAGGAACAGGTGGACAGTCTTCACTCACTAAGTGAGTGGAGGCATATATGATATGTTGATTGTCCTTTGTAAAAAATGCACAAGTGGTACGACCCTTACCCGTACTAATTAATCGATACTCGAATTTTTCTTGGGGAGAAGTTGGTACACGCCCTATGAAAATTTGATCGCAAGGGAGTCCATCTTTTATAGACGTACGTTGAAACACCAGCGACTTTCCATCATAACTCCAATACGCTTCCGCGTTATCCCCTCCAAATGTTAATTGCTGGATATTCTGCAAATGAGTTTCATTGGCATAGTGCAAACTGTCTGCAGGTTGAGCACACAAAGAAGAATAGTTCAAGAACAAAACAATAAACCCAGGGATTGATTTTAGTTGAATGCTCATGGTCTGCAAGATTTGATGATTTTGAATGCGTAGGGCAAAGTTATCTTTGCTAGGTGGAACAATTGTCAACTCATTGTAAAACTATGACTTTTCAAAGGTTCACCTCTGTAACCTTGGTCACCATAATGCTTTTTGGCTGCAACCTATTAATAGGCTGTAATAACCAGAAGGGAGAGTCTGACGCTACTTCTACATTGATAAGTCAACCCATGGATTTCCCTGATTCCACTAAAACTGTTTTTGATTTGGCGTTGGCTTGGGCCGAAAAGGGGGATGAACGAGTGGTGCCCCTTTGCGACTCCTTATTAAAATTGAAAAATGACCAAATAGGAGCTGCCCCCTTTTATTATCTGGGGATTTTTTATGCCCAGCGCGGTGATACCACACAAGCACTCCACTATTTTGATCGAACAATCATCACTGATTATAACTTTTTAGAAGCCTATATTGAAAAAGCAGCATTGCTATTGTCCTTACAAAAACCAGCCGAAGCACAAAAAGAACTGGCAATTTTACGGGAAATAGCACCCACCTACGCACCGGGTCATTATTGGATTGGCAAAGTGGCCGAAGTCCAACAACAAAAAGAAAAAGCTATTTACCACTACCAATTGGCCCTTTCGTTAGATAGCACACTAGTAGAAGCTAAGCAAGCGCTAAGTAGACTTCAAAAATGATTATTATCTTGCATCTATGCCAATCATAGCCCCCTCTCTTTTATCTGCAAATTTCTTAGCACTCCAAGCAGATTGTGATATGCTCAATAAGAGTGAAGCGGACTGGTATCACTTGGATGTAATGGATGGAAATTTTGTGCCCAATATCAGCTTTGGACCTATGTTGATTTCTTTTTTTAGAAAAGCAACACCCAAAACCTGTGATGTGCATCTCATGATTGAAAAACCGGAACGATATGTAACCGCCTTTAAAGATGCGGGTGCAGATATTTTAACCGTCCACGTAGAAGCTTGTATTCATTTACATAGAACCATTCAGCAAATCAAAGAATTGGGAATGAAAGCCGGTGTTGCGGTTAATCCACATACGCCTGTTTCAGTGTTGGAGCCGCTCATTAAAGAAATTGACGTCGTATGTTTGATGAGTGTGAACCCTGGATTTGGTGGTCAACAATTTATTGCTTCTACCTTGCAAAAAATTACTGAGCTACGCAAAATGATTGAACTTGCTGGAGCCGTTACCTTGATCGAAGTGGATGGTGGTGTCACACTAGATAATGCCCCCTCAATCATAGCTGCAGGTGCAGATGTGTTAGTAGCAGGTAACACGGTATTTAAATCAGCCGACCCTCTAGCTACGATTGCTTCCCTGAAAAGAATTTCTTCCCGCGCCTGATGGAAATCCGTTGGACCCTACAACCTTTTTCAGCCCTATCAACTACTGAGCTGTATCCTATTTTACAATTGAGGTCTGAAGTATTTGTGGTGGAACAAAACTGTGCATTCCAAGACCTAGACAACAAAGACCAATCCTCCTTTCATTTTTGTGGATGGAAACAAGAACAATTAGTGGCCTATACCCGACTATTGCCTCCCGGTTTAGCCTATGAAAACTGTTCGATTGGAAGAGTGGTTACCTCCCCGAGCGTGAGGCGGCAAGGAGTGGGTCGTTTATTGATGCAAGCCTCTATTCTACAATGTCAGGAACTTTTTCATTCGGATTCCATCGAGATTGGCGCACAACTTTACTTAGAGAATTTTTACGAATCCTTCCAATTCAAAAGAGAGGGAGCTATTTATTTGGAAGACGGCATCGAGCATATTCACATGCGGCGCCCCTTATTTTAATTCCTGCTTCAAGAAACGAGCAGTATGGGTGTTTGTTTGTCGCACCAACTCTTCCGGAGTTCCTTCAAATAAAATTTTTCCTCCGCCATCTCCTCCTTCTGGACCCAAATCAATAATGTGATCGGCCATTTTGATCACATCCATATTATGCTCAATCACCAACACCGTATTACCACGATCAACCAATTTTGTTAATACTTCCATTAAATGACTGATGTCTTCAAAATGTAAACCGGTTGTGGGTTCATCCAAAATATAAAACGTCTTTCCTGTTTCACGCTTGGCTAACTCGGTAGATAATTTAATACGTTGTGCTTCTCCTCCACTCAAGGTAGTAGCAGCTTGCCCTAATGTGATATAGCCCAACCCTACTTCTTCCAATACTTTTATTTTTCGATAGAGATAAGGCACCGCCGTGAAAAACACCAACGCTTCCTCTACTGTCATCTCTAATACATCCGCGATTGATTTTCCTTTATATCTTACTTCTAGTGTTTCGCGGTTATATCTTTTTCCATTACAACTAGAACAGTGTACGTAGACATCCGGTAAAAAATTCATTTCAATTACACGCATTCCTCCGCCTTCACAGGTATTGCAACGACCGGTTTTAACATTGAAAGAAAATCGTCCTGGACCATATCCCCTCACCTTACTCTCAGGCAAACTAGCAAACAACATGCGGATTTCTGTAAAAAAGCCACAATAGGTAGCCGGGTTACTTCGAGGCGTACGCCCAATGGGAGATTGATCAATTTCAATCACTTTGTCAATATGCTCCAGCCCAGTTACTTTTTTAAAGGGAAGCGGCGACGTACGAGAACCAAAGCAGTGAGTAGCTAAAATTGGATAAAGCGTTTCATTAATCAAGGTTGATTTTCCGGAACCACTTACACCCGTAACTACAATCAGTTTGCCCAATGGAAATTCAACGGTTACTTTTTGCAGATTGTTCCCGCTTGCGGATTGAATAGAAATTGCTTTTCCATTACCGGTTCTTCGCAGGGCTGGCACTTGCAATTGATGTTTCCCATTCAAATAACCAGCTGTTAAAGTGTCTAATTTTAAAAATGAGGACGGTTTACCCTGCGCAACAATCTTTCCTCCATGGGAACCTGCACGTGGACCTACATCAATTAAATGATCAGCCGCCAGCATGATATCCTTATCATGTTCTACTACCAACACTGTGTTGCCTAGATCACGCATCTTTTTCAACGCTTCAATCAATTGGTGGTTGTCACGTTGATGTAATCCAATAGAAGGCTCGTCCAA
>CAYFLE010000129.1:0-2144 GCA_964343645.1 uncultured Chitinophaga sp.
TTCCTGCTAATAAATATGGTCTCTATGATATGGCTGGTAATGTTTGGGAATGGACTGCTGATTTATATCACCATGACTATTATTCAACTTTTACAAACCAACCGGCAGAAAATCCTAAAGGACCCGCAACAAGTTATGACCCTGATGAGCCACTCATTGCAAAACGTGTCATACGCGGAGGTTCATTTTTGTGTAATGAATCGTATTGTAGCGGCTACCGGGTTGCAGCACGAATGAAAACATCGGCCGATTCAGCCATGGAGCATTTAGGATTTAGATGTGTGGCTGATAAATGAACTTTTTAATATGCGCACTTTCTTTTTAGTCTATACTGTATTATGTTCTTTTTTGACATTCGCTCAAAATAGCGCACCCAAAAAACCCAATATAGTGGTGATATTGACGGATGATATGGGTTATTCGGATATTGGTTGTTATGGATCTGAAATCCATACTCCTAACATTGATAAACTTGCCGCTAATGGAATTCGATTTACACATTTTTATACAACACCTCGCTGTAGCCCTACGCGTGCATCATTATTGACTGGTTTGTATTCTCACCAAGCAGGGATGGGTCATTTATCTACTGAAAATTTTACGCAAGCCGGTTATGTGGATGATCTCAGTAAAAATGCTGTGACGATGGCCGAAGTTTTTCAGCAAGCCGGATATGCTACTTATATGACTGGGAAATGGCACATAGCGAAGAACACCAAAAAAGAAGGTGATCGAACTAATTGGCCATTACAACGAGGCTTTCAACGTTTTTTTGGAACACTGAATGGCTCTGGCAGTTATTATGATCCGGGCACATTGATGAGTAATAATACTTTTATTCCACCTGCAAAGAACTTTTATTATACCAACGCTATCAGTGATACTGCGGTAAAATTTATTCAAGAACATCCTTCGGACAAACCTTTCTTTTTCTATGTAGCTTTTACAGGGGCTCATTGGCCATTACATGCACCCGAGGAAGCAATAAAAAAATATAACGGGGTCTATGAAAAGGGTTGGGATGAAATTAGAAAGCAGCGATTTAATAAATTAAAACAGTTCGGCATTATTGATAATCGGGCAGTCCTTACAGAACGCTCGGTAACAATCCCTGCTTGGGAAAATGAACCCTTACAAAATTGGCAGGTCCGTCGTATGCAGGTTTATGCTGCTATGATTGATATAATGGATCAAGGAATTGGCCGAATCATTACCGCATTAGAAAAAAGGGGAGTATTAGATAATACAGTCATTTTTTATCTCCATGACAATGGCGGTTGTGCGGAAACACTCAATTCTAATGAAAATGAAATTGCCCCAATTACTGCCCAACAACAACTAAAAAATTATTCAGCCGATTCTGCTTTTTTGGGGAAGCAGCCAATTTATACACGCTCCGGTCATTTCATCAGAAGTGGGAAGGGTGTAATGCCCGGTCCTGATTCAAGTTGGGTAACGTATGGGGAAGAATGGGCCAACGTTAGTAATACACCCTTTCGATCCTACAAGCATTGGACGCATGAAGGTGGAATTGCAACTCCATTAATCATTCATTGGCCCAAAGGGATTACTGCAAAAGGACAACTACGTACACAACCGGGTCATCTCATTGATATTATGGCAACCTGTCTTGCCATTACAGGAGTTAATTATCCAAATCAGTATAAAGGAAATGAAATTCAGCCCTATGAAGGGGTCAGCTTACTACCTGCATTTGCGAATAAAAATTTGAAAAGAGAAGAGTTGTTTTGGGAACATGAAGGCAATCGAGCTTTGCGTGTTGGAAACTGGAAGATAGTATCTCGCGTACAAAAAAATAAAGTGTTTACACCCAGTGATGAAACAGCATGGGAATTATATGATTTGGAGAAAGATCCCACTGAAACAAGTAATTTGGCTCTCCGTTTTCCTGAAAAAGTAAAATCACTTGCGGCAAAGTGGGAACAAGAAGCTGTACGTGTCAAAGCAAAACCTTGGCCTTGGGAACCCTCTAACTAAATTGGACTTGTAAAAAATAAAATCATTTTAAAGTATGTATAAAGTATTCAACACGCAGCGCCTAGTTTCTCTTTTTGTAATTGGGCTTATTTCATCAATCAGTCTTTTTGCACAAACATCTCCGCGTTTACCGCAAAAGCCAAATA
>CAYFLE010000129.1:2154-4479 GCA_964343645.1 uncultured Chitinophaga sp.
TTTACATACTCGCTGATGATTTGGGAATTGGCGATGTCAGCGCATATGGATCGGATAGTAATCATACGCCTATTATTGATAAACTCGCCAAAGAGGGCATCCGATTTCAACATGGATATACCGCTCCACTTTGTGGTCCTTCTCGCGCTATGATTTTAACGGGGCGCTATGCATTTAGAACAGGTGCTGTAAATCAGGATATGTGTGGGGACCTTAAACCTGCCAATGAAGTGATGATTCCTACTGTATTAAAATCTGCCGGTTATGTCACTTCTATGAGTGGTAAATGGGGACAACTTCCTTTACATCCATCTGATTTTGGTTTTGACGATTACATTCGTTTTAATGGAAGTGGAGTTTATTGGAATGGAGACAAAGGAAAACCAGAAACCTATACCGAGAATGGTGTTAACAAGGAATTAGGCAAACACTATATGCCGGATCTCGTTCATGATCATGTGGTCAATTGGTTAAGTGCTAACAAAAACAAACCGTTTTTTCTTTATTATTCCTTAGTGCATGTACATGGTAAAATTGTAGCTACACCTGAAAGTAAACCAGGAAGTGATTTGTACGCAGATAATATTGCTTATATGGATAAGTTGGTTGGAAAGCTTTTGACAACACTCGATAGTCTCAAACTTCGTCAGAATACCTTAATTGTTTTCATGGGAGACAATGGTACAGGCGGTCCTTATGCGAAACGTGCCACTATTAATGGAAGACCACTTTCTGGCAAAAAGGGTGATATGCTTGAAGGAGGTGGATTGGTTCCTTTGTTAGCTAATTGGCCAGGAGTGATTCCTCCCAATCAAGTGAGCAATTCATTGATCGATGCAAGTGATTTATTACCCACGTTTGCGGATGTGGTGGGGGCAAAACTTCCTACTCAAAATCCGTTAGATGGTCGAAGTTTTTTACCGCAACTCTTAGGCAGAAAGGGTAGTCCTAGAGATTGGATCTTTTGTGAATTGGGAAACAAATGGTATGTCAGAGATGCGCGTTGGAAACTTAATCGCGAAGGAGAACTATTTGATATGAGCAATTCACCATTTGAAGAAATTAAAATAGTAGACGTCGCAAATAATAAGGAAGCATCAGCTGCTTTTACTCGTCTCAAAGCAGTTTTAGACAAGTTAAATCCTGCGGGAGGAATAGTAGATAGTGGAGATGGAAGTGGTCGTCACGCTAATAAAACAAAAGGAAACTAGTCATGATAAAAAATATTGGGTTGAGTGTTCTGGTACTATTGCTGAGCAATAGTTTACTGTTTGGACAAACAAAAGAAAAGGCCGCCGCCGCTGAATTATCAAAATCCGATTTAGTAGTTTGGGATGCTAAGCGATTGATAGAAATTAAATCGCGATTAGCTGCTAAAGATCCTGCACTACTGCCTGCTTATGAGGCATTACTAAAATTAGCCGATGAGGGATTGCGATTTAAGCCGGTGAGCGTTGTTGATAAAACAGATTTCCCGCCCAGCGGGGATAAACACGACTACATGAGTATTGGTCCTTACTGGTGGCCCGATTCTTCAAAAGCTGATGGATTACCGTATATCAGAAAAGACGGGGAAGTGAACCCAGAGGTTCATCATTATCTTGACAAAGAACATTTGCCAAGACTTTGCGAACACGTTTTCAACCTTTCATTGGCGTATTATTTTTCGAATAATGAAGAATATGCAAAACATGCCAGTAAACTTATAAAAGTTTGGTTTCTTGATAGTGCCACCGCTATGAAACCCAATTTAGAGTTTGGTCAAGCCATTAAAGGAATTACCAACGGTCGAGCGGAAGGTATTATTGAAGTGAGACATTTTATTTATTTATTAGATGGCGTTCAACTATTGCGCACTTCGGAATCTTTTAAGGAGGGCAAAGAGAAAAAGCTAAAAAAATGGATGAGTGATTTTTTAACTTGGATGCAGCAAAGTAAAATTGGCCTTGATGAAATGTCTGCCCCTAATAATCATGGTGTTTGGTACGATGCAACAAGTTTGGCATTAGCAAATTTTACAGGCGATACGGACTTAGCTACAAAAATTGTAAAACGAGCGGCTGACAGATTGGATAAGGAAATGAATGAAAATGGGTATTTCCCATTGGAGTTAGCTCGGACTACTTCTTTACACTATTCAACTTTTATTATAGACGCCTTTACACTTGTTGCCCATTTAGCGGAAAAAACACCCATTGATTTTTGGAACCTACAAACTCCTTCTGGAAAATCTTTAAAAATGGGGTATGATGCTTTATTGCCTCACTTGTCTGGCACCAAGCCATGGACGACCAAACAGATAAAGCCGTTTAACCATTCTAATTC
>CAYFLE010000130.1:0-4462 GCA_964343645.1 uncultured Chitinophaga sp.
ATTTCAAGAAATAGAGAAATTAAAAAAAGAAAAAAATGCAATAATTCTTGCACACTACTACCAAGACCCAGATATTCAAGATATTGCTGATTATATCGGAGATAGTTTAGGATTAGCTAGAGAAGCAGAAAAAACAAATGCTCAAATAATTGTTTTTTCCGGGGTTCATTTTATGGCAGAAACAGCAAAGATTTTAAACCCAACACGAAAGGTTTTAATACCCGACCTAAAAGCTGGTTGTTCACTAAGCGACAGTTGTCCACCTAATCTTTTTAAAAAATTCAAAGAACAACACCCTGGTCATATCGTAGTAAGTTATATAAACTGTAGTGCAGAAATTAAAGCATTAAGTGATGTGATTTGCACTAGCTCAAATGCAAAAAGTATTGTAGAGAGTTTTTCAAAAGAACAACCCATTATTTTCGCCCCCGATAAAAATCTTGGTGCGTATATAAATAAAATCACCAATCGAAAAATGTTATTATGGAATGGGGCGTGTATGGTGCATGAAATTTTTAGTTTAGAAAAAATTATAAAACTAAAAATTAGACACCCACAAGCTAAGCTAATTGTACACCCGGAATGTGAAGAAGAAATTATCCAACTAGCAGATATGGTTGGTTCAACAACAGAACTTTTAAATTTCACAAAAATTAACCCAGCTACAGTATTTATTGTGGCCACAGAATCTGGAATCTTGCATCAAATGATAAAAGAATCACCCGCAAAAACTTTTATTCCGGCCCCCCCAGAAACAAACTGTGCGTGTAACGATTGCCCACACATGAAATTAAACACACTCGAAAAAATTTACACCTGTCTACTTTATGAGCAACCAGAAATAATCCTACCCGAATCACTCAGAATAGCCGCAAAAAAACCAATGGATAGAATGTTGGAAATAAGTAAACAAGCAGGAATATGAAAAAAATAACCAAAACAGAACAATATCTTAAATATCTACCCCTGTCTGGGTTGTTTACAACAAGAAGAACGCGAGAAATTTTATCAATAAACCCCACAACTGAAACAGAAAGAAAAGACGCAGAAAAAACTGAAATAACCATTTTTAATTACACAGCACAAGAGGTAGAAGAGAAAAAAGAGGACAACATAAAGCAAACCACCGGCTGGAAAAACAAACCCGGCATCACCTGGATTAATATTGATGGCTTAAAAAAGGAAGACACAGAAGCAATTTGTTCAGCGTTTTCTATACACTATCTTATAACCGAAGATATTTTGAGCGTTGGACAACGCCCAAAAACAGACGAAACCGAAGGTGTATTGTACTGCTTATTAAACATGCTTTATTATAATGAAACCAAGCTAGAGGTTGAAGTTGAACAAATCAGCATCGTGCTAGGAAAAAATTTTTTAATAAGCTTTCAAGAAGAGGCAATTAGAGACGTTTTTAATCCAGTAAGAAATAAACTAAAATCATCTCGAAGTCAAATACGGCAACGCCCTGTAGACTATTTATTATATAGTATGATCGACTTAATTGTTGACAACTATTTTGTAGTAATGGAAAAACTAGGCGAGCAAATTGAATTACTTGAAGAGGAGGTTACCCGAAGAAGCAACAAGCGAAGCCTTGCTAAAATAAACCAACTTAGAAAAGAGCTTATTGTCTTAAAAAGAAACATTGGTCCCGTTCGAGATCTGGTGAATTCAATTATTCGTAGCGAAAGCGAACTTTTAGATGATAACACAGTAAAGTATTTTAAAGACGTACACGACCATATTTCACAGGCACATGACCTTAGTGATAACTATCGTGATTTTATGATGACTATCCAAGATTTATATCTCAGTAATGTCAATCTAAAAATGAATGAGGCGATGAAAATTATGGCCGTTGTCACCAGTTTGCTGGCACCTGCAACCGTAATTGGAGGAATTTTTGGAATGAACTTTAGGATCATTCCTTTTTCAGAAAACCCAAATGGATTTTACTTTGTGGTGGCGCTTATGATTATAGTTCCTCTTTTTATGATATCCTGGTTCAAACGAAAGGGGCTTTTATAATATTAAAACAAAGAGAGTTGATCGGGCGAGGTTTCATTGGGAGCCCAAGAAAAAAATTCATTCGCTAGCCTTCCATCAGGACGGGGTGTTGATGACCTTATTGAGTAAACCGTGTGGTGACACAGCACACCACTGTCTAGTTCATAATCAAAGAACGCCGAAATTTCTTTTTCAGATAGGTGTTGGTTAACCCACCCACTCGCTAAGGTCGGCGGAAGCAATAATGGCATTCGGTGTTTGTTGGGCCCCGCGTTGTGTATTTCTTTAAACAAGGAATTTGCCGGCCGTGTTATTAATGCAAAACTGTTGGTGGTGGGGTTAAACAATGAAGGAATCAACAAAAGTTCCCCCGAAGCCAATGAAATAAAATGCGGCACCTTTTTCTTGCTATACTCAACCGCTTGGTGTTCATACACCCCGGAGGCCACCAACAAACAGCGGTGCGACAAATAGGGGTTCCACAAGGAAGAACGCTCTTTTATTTTTTCAACACGCGCATTAAAAAGTTGATTTGCATATTTAGCACGAAGTGTGTCGCTGTTAACCATAAAATCAGCAACAAAACCCCAGCTCAGTTTTGTTACAAAAGCACCCTCGGTGTTTGACGCCACCACCACACAAGAGGGTCTTGCATGAGCCGGAACGTGTGGAATAGAAACATCGGCTTCTGAAATAGAGCGATCAATTTTTATTCCCGGAATATATTTAGGAAGACCATCGGGCCCCAACGCAGACTTATATCCAATATCGACACACATACAACAACAAAAATCCAGAAAAAAAGCAATCTAAGGCTGTTTAATACCATTTCAATTAAGTTCCAACAAAAAAGAAAGTTACGTAGCCAAATCAACAAATCCTTTGACCAAAAGAGCTAACTTTCCTAATAAATCAATCGTATGCGCAGATTAACAATTATATTGTTTATTACAGCTGGACCACTTGGGCTGCTTGCTCAAGAATTCAAATCGAATCTTAGCCAGCCTGCAATGAAGTATCAAGCACTCAGAGACACCGACAAAGATCCAAATGCGGCGCTTCGTGAAGAAGGGTTGAAAGCGTGGAAACAAAAGAGAGACACTGTTTTAGAAAAAGCAAAAAAACTATTGGAAGACAAGGACTACACCGGCCTCAATCAACTGTTGTTTCCGTTTGACTATCTAGAACCGGAGGACGCGCTTTTTTATGAATACCTTGGAAAAAGCTATTATTACTCGGGCCTATATCAACCCGCACTCGATTGTTTTAAAATATCTTTTGAGGTGAAAAAAAACAATGACCTCCTGTTTTTCATTGGACACTCACTAGAAAAAACAGGAAATGAAAAAGAAGCACTGAAGTACTATAAAAAAGGAGCCAAAGAAGGAATCGCCGCCTGTCAGGCTAAGCTTTGATAGGCCGGACTATTTTATTTTGTGACTTCCGTCGCAGTACGGAGGATTCTTGGTCTTTTTACATTGACACAACCAAACCTCTTTGGTTTCTTCTGCTGTAAACCGCTGACTCGCGTAGGGAGTACCTTCAATTTTTTTGTGCTTTCCATCACAGAAAGGTTGTTTTTCGCTCAACCCACAGGTGCACCAAGCATATGTTTTACCCGCTTCAACTGTAACGCAACAAGGTTGGTCAGCTGCTTCGCGCGGAAAACCAACATTCGGGATCATTTCTTCCATATCTGATAATTTCTTTTAATTGAAAGGGGTTGAAAGAATATTTCTTTATACCCGCTGCGTTCATATAACACGCCCAAGTTGTTTTTGTTTACCAACACTAAATCACTGTAAGCAGTATGATCACCCTTTGTGCCAGCAGGACTGTGATCAACCAATAAAGAATATCTCCAAGTGGCCCCCTCGTCTACACTTATACGAACCGTCAAACTATCTCTTTTACTACGAGTAGCCGCATTGGAAAAAGCCAGCACCGCTTTATTTTTTTTCCAACCAATATTTAAAACGCTTCCCTGACAAACCGGATCAATCAATACGGGGTCAAAATAGCTGGTGTCCCAAGACACTCCTCCATTATTGCTGAGCGAAATCAATCTTTCTTTTACATCCCCACGCTGATTTCTGCTATTTAACAATACTCTTCCACCCGCTAACTCTGCAGCAATGGATTCATTACCCCCGGGTCTAGCAACAGAAGCGCTTAATGCAAACGATTTCCCGTGGTCATCTGAATAAAACCCATGTGCTTTATAATCTTCAAATCTTCCTTTGGGAGTTCCTTCGGAATGATTGGCTGCAACAAATAGACGACCCGCGTGTGATCCCTGTGTCAATTGAAGTCCATGTCCGGGCGTATTTGCATAGGATCGCCAGTCGTCGGATGTACCATGACGGTGAACCTGCAAAGAAATATCTGTAGGAGCCGACCAGGTTTTACCATTGTCAACAGAAGTAACATACCACACCTTGCGCTGACCCTT
>CAYFLE010000131.1:0-3986 GCA_964343645.1 uncultured Chitinophaga sp.
TTCCAGGTTAATGGATTCCCGAAGCGTATTGAAATCCGCCAATGGAATAGCATCGGTGTAGTAGTCAATTTCCACAATAATTCGATTGGACTTCACATCACTTAAGGTCACCGATGACTGTACAATTTGATTATTTTTTAGAATAATGCGCGTGCGTTCTAAAAATTCTTGTACTAAGTAAGGTGTATTTGTAGTCGCGAGTTCCATTTTAAGATCCCCCCGACGTTGAGTGCGTAGTGAAATATTATCCAGAATCGTATCGACCATCTGTTTATTGGGAACAGTCACAAAGGTTTTTTGCTCTGTTCGAATACGCGTACTTCTTAAGCCAATTTTTTCAACCGTTCCGGTAATAGCATTCACTTTTACTAAATCGCCTGTGACAAAGGGCTTATCAAAAAATATAATAAAAGAAGCAATTAGATTTTCTAAACTCTCTTTCAGCGCTAAGGCAATAGCGGCACCCACGATGCTCAATCCTGTTAGTAACCCGCCAATATCGAATCCAAACGCAAAGCGAAGGATCATCAATAAGGAAAGAATAAGCAGGAGAACTTTAAAAAAATCTTTAAAGAAAACAATGAGTTGGCTATCGGAGAGATCCGGTGTTTGCCCCGCTTTTTGTTCTAATAAAATTGCCGCAAAATCGATGGCACGTAACAATAAAGACGTGAATGAAGTAATCAGAATTAGCGTGCCAAAACTGTTGACCAAATCTTTGGTATCGAACTTGTAAATAGAAATGTTCAATTCGGGAGGAAAATGCAACCGATATAGCATAAACACCGAAACCAATATGAGCAAAAACCGCTCTAGGGGATCAACTACCAGATCATTAAACAATGCACGATCCACTTTTTGTAACACGCCACGCAACCAACGGAATAAAAGACCGGCAAAATAATTTGAGAGCAGTCGTCTAAAAAACCATACAGATGCAATAATTAATAAGATGGTGCAATAATCACCAATTGAATTAGTTCCCCATTGACGTTGCCAGAAACTAGTCATAAATAAGATTTATTTATTATCCGTCTCAAACGTTTTCAACTGAAGCGTGGCTCCTTCTAATACCGCGTAGGTATTATAACGAATCCAGTCACCTAAGTTAATATATCTAGCTTGTCGCTGCAACTCATCATTTTTGATAGGCCAATCAATGGGCAGGTGCCGATGGCCAAATAAAAAATAATCAACGGCTTCTTTTTGTAAAAAATCCTTGCAGTAACTGATCAGCCATTCTTTGTCTTCCCCTAAAAAATGTTCCTCACGATCAGCTGTTTGCGCTCTACTGGTTTGACTAAAATATTCAGCCAACCCCATACCGATTTGAGGCGGCAACATCCCAAATAACCATTGACAAAATGGATTACGAAAAATCAACTTTAATCGTTTGTATCCTTCATCGCCTGGACCTAAACCATCTCCATGACCCAAATGAATACGGACACCGTTGCGTTCTATGGTGATAGGTTCAAAATATGTTTTCATGCCAATTTCCGTGGCAAAATAATCACGCACCCACATGTCATGATTGCCCACAAAAAAATGTAGCGGAATTCCCTGGTCGCTGATTGAAGCCAAGGTGCCCAACAACCGAGTATAGCCTTTGGGGACTACTTTTTTGTATTCATACCAAAAATCAAAAAGATCACCCATCAAAAATATTTCGTGGGCGTCATTTCGAATTTCATTCAAAAAAGAACAAATCTTTTTTTCACGTGCCAAACTTTGAGCAGCGGTAGGTGCCCCCAAATGGAAATCAGATAAAAAATAAATTTTTTTCGACAAACTGGCTGACACGATTTTAATTTATACTACGAAGATTGAAAAAAAAGTTCAATCTCAAGCTTCTACCAAAAAGAGATAAACTTCTTTGGGCCCATGCACCCCCACCACCAATGTCTTTTCAATATCCGCTGTGCGGCTAGGGCCTGTAGCCAATGTCAACAAAGAAGGATAAGCTGTGCCATATTTTTCACGTGCCGCTTGGAATGCATCCTTTATATCGTATACCAACTGATCCATAAAAGCGATACAAATATGGATGGGTGCGTAGACACTGGCAGTTCTTCCTTGTGCCTGTGCACTACTTAATAGAATAGAGCCTGTTCTCGCCACCAAATATTCACAACCTGTAACGGCTACACTGCACTCCGCTAAATCCGTTTGCGTTAAGCGCTCTGTTAATGATTCGCCCAATAAGTTGATCAATTTTTCATCCGCGCAAAAAATGGGAGCCCAGTCTTGTTTCTTTGCCAAACTTCCAAATTGAAAAGCAAGTTCTTGTCGGTTGATGCAATAAATAAATTTCCCTTGCAACTGCGTAAACTGTTCGGCAAATTCTATTTCGGGCTCTTGGGGCGCAGCTGGATAGAGCGATTGATTTTTTTCACTTTGTGGAAAAGGCATGGGCGTTTCATGGGCCAATGCTTCTCGTATACGCTTTAAAATATTCTCCTTGGCTGGCGAAATATTCATAGGGCAGGTGTGGTATCCTGATTTACGGCTGGATCTTCTGTTGTTGCTGCGTCTTCAGCAGTCAACATCTTTTTATCTTCAAAAGGTCGTTTTCCAATCAACGCTTCTACATCACTTTGAAATAAAACCTCTTTTTCCAACAACGCATTGGCTAATTTTTCTACTTCTTCCTTGCGCACGGTAAGTAATTGCTTGGTACGCTCGTATGCAGCATCAATCAAATGACGAACTTCAAAATCAATCAGCTTTGCTGTATCATCGGAGTAGGGCTTGGTGAAAGCATTTTCTTGTTGTGGATCATAGAAACTTACATTTCCCACTTTTTCATTCATTCCATATACCGTCACCATGGAATACGCCATCCGAGTGATTTGTTGTAAATCATTTTGTGCGCCCGTAGAAATTTTTCCGAAGAAAATATCTTCACTGGCACGACCTCCCAAAGTCATACAAATTTGATCATTCAATTGATCTGTATTGTATAAATATTGCTCTTTCGGGGTGTACTGTGCATAGCCCAGTGCAGCGGTCCCTCGGGGAACAATGGTCACTTTTAATAATGGGTAGGCGTGTTCTAAAAACCAACCGCATATAGCATGACCCGCTTCGTGATAGGCAATGATCTTTTTTTCCTCTGGAGAAATAATCTTGTTCTTTTTTTCTAACCCTCCAATCACCCGATCAACCGCATCTTGAAAATCCTGCATATCAACCGCTTCTTTGTTTTTACGTGCCGCAATCAGTGCGGCTTCGTTACAAACGTTGGCAATATCGGCTCCAGCAAATCCAGGCGTTTGCTCCGCTAGTTTATGGATGTCCAGTGATTTAGAAACTTTAATCGGTTTCAAATGCACATTGAAAATATCTTCTCTTCCTTTCAAGTCTGGTTTATCAATCGATATCTGACGATCAAATCGTCCGGGGCGTAGCAAGGCACTATCCAATACATCAGGACGGTTCGTTGCTGCTAATACAATGATTCCCGTATCGGTTCCAAAACCATCCATCTCCACTAACATTTGATTGAGCGTGCTTTCTCTTTCATCATTGCTCATCATGGCATTTTTTCCTCTGGCACGACCAATGGCATCAATTTCATCAATGAAAATGATACAAGGAGCTTTTTCACGTGCTTGTTTGAATAGATCGCGAACACGACTCGCTCCTACTCCTACAAACATTTCCACAAAGTCAGATCCGCTCAAACTGAAGAAAGGAACCTGTGCTTCCCCCGCCACTGCTTTTGCTAATAATGTTTTACCAGTTCCGGGAGGACCAATCAACAACGCCCCTTTTGGAATTTTACCACCGAGGTTGGTGTATTTCTTTGGATTCTTTAAAAAGTCAACAATCTCCATCACTTCTACTTTCGCTTCATCGAGTCCAGCTACATCTGCAAACGTGATATTCACTTTAGTGCCCTTATCAAAAAGAGTTGCTTTTGATTTACCGATGCTGAAAATTCCACCGCCGCCACCGCCACCGCCGGCTCCACCACCCATTTT
>CAYFLE010000131.1:3996-4452 GCA_964343645.1 uncultured Chitinophaga sp.
ATAAAAATCATCCATTGATTTTTTAAAGACATCAGCACCTGTGATTTTGAAAGCCATGTGTGGACCTTTCGCCTCCACTTTTCCTGCCGCCTCTTTAATTTCTTTGGTGTGTGCCTTCCGACCATTTTCGTTAAGGTATACCTTGACTAATTTTCGATTGTCAATAATCGTGTAGCGCTCCACCTGTCCTTGTGCCACCATATTTCTGAACTCCAGCTCATTAATTTTAGCCATATTGGGAACAAGGGGTCCAAATAAGGACGAACCCACCAGAAATACCAAAATGATTGCATAGAGCCAGTAAATATTAAACTGAGGGCCTTTTCGACCTGGGGTAGCCGGTCCGCGGTCTCCCTGATTTCTTTTTTCTTTATTATTCGGTAACATAATTTTTCTCCTATACTAATAATGCCTGAAAGTAGATTTTGTTTACTATTCGTCGCTCCACATTTCCTC
>CAYFLE010000132.1:0-4422 GCA_964343645.1 uncultured Chitinophaga sp.
CTTACGTTTTATGATCCAGCTATCGCTACCAAGGAATTAGTGGATGAAGTATACAGTATTACCAACAATCGACTGAAAGTAATCAAGATCATTGCGCTAGCAAAAAGCGCCATTCGAAATAATTTGGGAGAAGAATTGAATCAAATCAAACTCCCCACCTTACTCATTTGGGGAAATAACAACACCATTACGCCACCATTTGTGGGACAGGAATTCAATAAGCTGATCCCGAACAGTGAATTACATTTTATTGATAAATGCGGCCATGCTCCCATGATGGAAGTTCCTGATGAGTTCAATAAAATTTTACACGGGTTTATTACTAAATTAAAGCAGACACCAACAACAGTGTAATGCAGGTACAGGACCTTAATTATGCCAGTTTGCCTTGGATCCAACAATCGGATTCAGTAAGCGAAGCGATCCACCGATTAGAAGATGAGCAATTGTCGCAATTGCCGGTTGTGGATGGGGCGCAATACCTAGGTGTTTTATCCATGGATGTGTTATTGAATGTAGAGGACGATCAAACGTTGGTTCAACAATTGGTTCATCAATTACCCAAGTCTGCTATTCGGCCGGAGGATCATTTTTTAACGGCACTTCATTTGATGTCAGAATTGTCATGGTCCATGATGCCGGTGGTGGTTGAACATGAATTGATTGGAGTGATTGAACAGACTGAATTGATGAATACGGTTACTCGATTTTTGGGTCTACAAGAGAGCGGCGCATTATTAGTGGTAGAAAAAGAAATTCATCAGTTTTCAGCAAGTGAAGTAGTGAAACTGGTAGAAACAAATGATGTGCAAGTGATTCAACTAAACACACAGCCTAATCATCAAACAGGGATCATGCAGGTTACATTGCGGTTAAATCGATCTGAGATTTCAGACATCATTTCTACTTTCCAGCGTTATGAGTATACCATTCGATTTTTTATTGGCGAAGAACAATATGCAAATGAACTTCGGTCCAATTACGATAATTTGATTCATTATCTTAAGATATAGTTCGCTATCGGCGAATCTTTAGTTGAAGTTATGTGCAACCGGGGGATTCTTATTTTACTAGTTGGATTCATTAGTTCGTTTCTGTCACTTCATGCACAATCAACCGCTTACCAGCTCGATTCCATTCCTGAACTAGATTCTATTAGTCGAATAAAAAAATATATTCCAGGCTTTGATTTCACAACTCACGTAAAGGAGTCCAATTTTTTGATTTCTTCTCTGGTGGTAACAGGCAATAAAAAAACGAAGTCGAATATTATAGGTAGAGAAGTGCCCTTTCGCGCAGGAATGCAATTCCAGTTGGGGGATTTGATTGATCTATTTCAACGAGGGGAGCAACAATTAATGAATACCACGTTGTTTCACACGGCTCGAATATTTGTAAGTCGATTTGAAGGAAATTGTTTGGAAGTAACTGTTGAAGTGGCAGAGCGTTGGTATTTATTCCCCTTCCCTTTTTTTAGCTTGGTAGATCGGAATTTCAACCAATGGTTAGTGGAACAAAATGCGAGTTTGCAACGTGTTAATTACGGGCTCAATCTTTTATACAATAATCCAACAGGACACAACGATCGACTGCGATTATGGTTGATCAACGGGTACACCAAAGAGCTATCGTTAAGTTATGAGAAACCTTATTTTGACCGTAAAATGCAATGGGGATATCGTCTTTCGCTGCGCACGGGTAAAGGACGAGAAATCAATTACAATACCGAAAATGACAAGCAATTGTTTTTGCGACATGATAATTTTGTTCGCTGGTTTTCTAATGCAGGAGCTGAACTGATTTATCGCCCCAAACTTTATTCACGACACACTTTTGGAATTTATTACTATCAAGAAAAAGTGAGCGATACCATTACTAAGCTCAATCCGAATTACTTTGGTGAGGCTAGAAATACTATTCGTTTTCCGGATATTTTCTATCAATTCTCCTATGTAAAAATGGACTATCAGCCTTATCCCACCCGTGGATTTGCAACCCGCTTGAAAGTTAGCAAGCTTGGGTATAGTCCTACTTTCAACGTATGGCAACTGCATTGGAAAACAATGGGGGCTTGGCCAATAGGACAAAAAAATATTTTAACCGCCGAGTCTTATGTGGGTTTGAAATTACCCTTTCATCAGCCGTACATTAATCGACGTTTTTTAGGGTATAAGGATTTATCTATGCGTGGGTTTGAATACAATGTGATTGATGGTGTAGCAGGTGGATACCTACGAGTACAACTTGCCAGAGAAATGGTACGATTAAATGTGCCAATTCCCTCTTTCATTCGAAAGCGTGCTACTGTTACCAATATCCCGTTTAGAATTTTTGCAAAAGTTTATTCTAATGCGGGGGCCGTATATAGTCCGTCCACTACCAATAACTATATGCAAAATCGATTTTTACAGGCAAGTGGTGTAGGTATTGATATTCTTTCGCTCTATGATGTAACCTTCCGAATCGAGTATAGCTTTAATAACTTCGGGCAAAACGGATTATTTTTGCATCGCACCAGTAATTTTTAATATGAAAGCAGCGATCTACAGTCGGGTGATAGACGAAACCCAAATTCTTTCGCTGCAGCTATTTTTTGAAGCGCTTTTTCAACAAAAAGTAGAACCCGTTCTTTATAAATCACTGTATGAACAGATCCATAACAAGGTGCGTTTACCTGAATCGGTACAACTCTTTACCTGTGCAGCTGATTTAACAGATGGGATTGAACACATCATTAGTTTAGGCGGCGATGGTACTTTATTGGATACAATCACATTGGTGCGTGACAAAAAAATTGGTGTCATGGGAATCAATTTTGGTCGCCTAGGTTTTTTAGCGAGCATTGGTAAAGAACAAGTGGAAATGGCGGTGAAAGAATTGGCGCAACGCACGTATGTAGAAGATCGTCGTACATTGATCCATGTCGATGCAAACATTCCACTATTCGGAGAAGTGCCTTATGCGCTCAATGAATTCACGATACTGAAGCGAGACATCAGTTCAATGATCAAAATACACACCTATCTCAATGGGGAGTTTTTAAACACTTATTGGGCAGATGGATTGATTGTGGCTACCCCAACAGGGTCCACTGGTTACTCTTTGAGTTGTAATGGGCCTATTGTATTCCCCGACTCACAAAGTTTTGTCATTACTCCGGTGGCGCCCCATAACTTGAATGTACGGCCCATAGTAGTACCCGATGATCATGTGATTTCATTTGAAATTGAAAGCAGAGCCGATCAGGTAATTTGTTCGTTGGATGCACGTCGTGAAATTGTTCATAAGGATGTGCAATTGGCTGTGCGCAAGGAGCAGTTTACCGTGAATCTATTACGACTCAGTGAGAATAATTTTTTACAGACTTTACATAATAAATTGACCTGGGGTCTGGATAAACGTAACTGATGGTATACGAAATCAGTATTTTATAACGTTAGTGGAGGGCAAGATGAATTTATTGAAACATTTTTTTGGGGTGGTATTGGTGAGTGCAGGGTTAATCGGTCAAACCAAGGCGCAACAAGGCGATTATTATACCGGTGAAATCGGCATCGGCATAGGTGCCGCGCATTACTTTGGTGATTTGAATACTACCACACAACTGAATCGTCCAAAGCCGGCCGGTACAATTTTTTTTAGAAAAAACTGGGGGCAATACATTGCCACACGAGTAGGACTCAGTTTTGCGCAAATTGGCTATGCGGATCGCTATAATGTAAAGAACGAAGTTCAACTCAAGCGCAATCTTAGTTTTAATTCAAATCTTTGGGAAGTGTCGGTGCAAGGTGATTTTAATTTCTTTCGATTTGTTCCGCATGAGCCTGGCTCCAACTTTACTCCGTATATCACATTAGGAGTCGGCTTGATCGGTTTTGATCCGTACACCGTCTATAATAATGAAAAGGTTTACTTCCGCCAATTAACCATTGGTACCGAAGGGCAAAACAGTCCCTTGTATCCGGAAAGAAAAATGTATAGTAATAATGCGCTAAGTATTCCCTTTGGTGGAGGATTTAAATATTCAATTGGTGGCGGAAGATTGAATTTGACTTTGGAAGTGTTGCATCGTTATACCAGCACCGATTATTTAGATGATGTGAGTACTACCTATGTGGATCCTGCTGCTTTTCCCAAACCGCCAGGAGGAATTTCAATGTCACAAATTTTAAGTGCAAAAGAAAAGGGGGAGGATCGTTTGTATGGACACTATCAAGGTGTAGAAAGTGTACGGGATGTGGTGGAAGGTGCCGCGGAATTAGGGATCGGCTACCTTACGCTTTATGCTTTTTCTACTGAAAATTGGGATCGTCCTGCCGAGGAGGTATCTGGGTTAATGGAGTTATTGGTCACGACTATTCGAAAGGGAGTTAGCACCCTCAATAAAAATAACATCCGGCTTCATGTAATTGGCGATCTGAA
>CAYFLE010000133.1:0-4417 GCA_964343645.1 uncultured Chitinophaga sp.
ATCGGACCCTCGGCGCATTCGTATAACGGAGTGAGCAGACAATGGAATGTGTCGAACAATCAACAATACATTACAGCAATCGAAAGCGGCACTCTTCCCTATGAAATAGAAACACTCACGCCACAGCAACAATGCAATGAGTACATCATGACTTCCCTTCGAACCATAGAAGGACTTGATTTAAATCGATTAGGAGACCATCAACAAAGCGTTTTACAGGCGGCCGAATCTTTTTTGAAAAATGAAACGATAGTTAGAGTTGAGAATAGACTAGTGCTAACTCGTGAAGGAAAATTTTTAGCAGACGGAATTGCAGCGGCACTTTTTATAGATTGAGCGAACGCTCACTACTTAAACCATTTGTTGCTCGAGGATTTTAAAACCCTCCTCAGCACGCACGCCTTCCCATAAAATTTTATAGATCATTTCAGCAATGGGAATTGGCGCTTTATCTGCATCATTGATGAAGTGAATACAACGACTCGCTTGATAGCCTTCGGCCACCATGTTCATTTCAGCTTGGGCAGCTTTGACCGAATAGCCACGTCCAATCATATTGCCAAAACGACGATTGCGGCTATGTGGTGAATAACAGGTCACCAACAAATCACCTAGATAAACAGAAGCCGCATAGTTAGGGGTTTTGCGATGCGTGAGTGGATCTTCCCCCTTGTGAACACCCACAGTAATATGTTCTTCCCCAAACTGACGAAGAAAAGAAGCCATTTCATCGGCTGCATTGGCAATATAAACGCTTAAAAAATTATCCCCGTAATCCAAGCCATGTGCAATCCCTGCACCCAATGCATAAATATTTTTTAGCACAGCCGCGTATTGCACCCCTAGTATATCCTGGTTAGTGATGGTATTAATATAGTCGGTTGAAAAATAACGAGCAATTTCTACGGTTGCACCCGCGTCAATCCCCGAGAAGGTGAGATAGGATAATTTTTCTTCAGCTACTTCTTCGGCATGACAGGGACCCAGCAACGTAAAAAAATCATCCAGTGCTACGCCAAATTCATTTTGTAAATAATGATTGACTAAAATATTTTGATCGGGTAATAATCCTTTGATGGCCGAGAGTACTTTTTTCCCTTTCCAATCCTCGGGAGTTAATCCCTCCAAACTGGAAGCGAGGTAGGCAGAAGGTACGGCGAGCACAATCAAATCAGCTTGCTGTACTACTTGCTTTATCTCAGTAGTTAATTGCAGGAGCGACAAATCAAAACGAACGGAAGGTAGATACTGGGGATTCTGTCTGCGCTTTTGTAGTTGCTCTACCAAGCTAGACTGACGGATCCACCAATGAATAGGATGTTTATTGTCCGTAATTATTTTAGCGAGTGCCGTAGCCCAGCTGCCGCTTCCAATCACACCGATTTGCATAGCCGCAAGGTAGCAAATTTGGATTATTGCTTCTCGAACAGCTCTTCTTTCTTGACCACCTTCACTTTAGCCCCATCTTTTAGCGTTTTGCTGATGGCGGCATACGGTGCCGTTACTACTTCATCATCCTTTTTAAGTCCGGCAAGAATCTCGATATAATTAATGTCTTGAACCCCAGAGCGCACCACCACTTTTTTCACGGTGCCGTCTTTTTGTAAAACAAAAACTATTTCCTCCAACTCATCCGAGGTACTATTAGTGTTTGATTCCTCACCTCCTTTACTTTCCTTGGTTTCTTTTTTCTTGTCTTCCACATTCATATCACTGCCTTTCACGCGCGTATTCACCGCGGTGATGGGGACAGAAAGTACATTCTCCACGGTGTTAGTACGAATATCTGCTGTTGCATTCATACCGGGACGGAAAGGGAAAGGCAGTTTAGCGAGATCTTCATAAGAAGCAGGATTGAGACGAATACGCACTTCATAATTTGTTACATCATTAGAAGTTGCTAATGCCGCAGCATTTCCTTTAGTGCTGCTGGCAATTTTTGTCACCACTCCTTTGAACTTACGATTGTTGTATGCATCTACTTCCACATCGGCTGAATCACCGATACTAATTTTTACAATATCATTTTCTCCCACGTCTACACGTACTTCGAGCACAGACATATCAGCCACTGTCATCATTTCGGTACCTACATTAAAACTATTACCCGCAACACGCTCGCCTTTTTTTACTTTGAGTGAAGACACCACACCATTCATCGGTGCTACCAGCGTAGTACGACTTAGATCTTTATTAGCACGACTCAAACTCACTTGACTTCCTTTTACGCCAGCTTGCAAACCACGAAGACCTTGCTCCGCTGCATTCAAATTAGCTTGTGATGACTTGTAGGCCGTTTCAAATTGTTCTAACTCGGCACGAGAAATCACTTTATCATCAAATAATTTTTTGTTGCGGTCATACGTGAGTTTGGCTTGGTTATAATTGGCACGAAGTGCTTCTAAACCGGCACGACTATTCTCCACAGAGGCAGCTGTTTGACTTACTCGAGAAGCCGCTTCATCACGTTGCAAGGCATAGATATCGGCATAAATACGTGCGAGCACTTGCCCTTTTTTCACCGAATCACCCTCTTGTACATTGAGCTCGGTAATTTCTCCCGAAATATCCGGACTGATTTTTACTTCCACTTCGGGATAAATTTTACCACTCGCATTGACGGTTTCTACAATGGTACGCGCGGATACTTTTTCTACTGTTACTTTTTCATCTTTTGATTTTCCACCGACTACTTTCCCAATTACAGAAAGTACAACCAGGGCTCCTACCCCGATCAATGTCCATTTTAATTTCTTACTCATTGCCATATTTGTATCTATTGGTAGTTATTGTAATTTGATGCCCTGCCCTTTGTAATATTCAAGCAGTTTCATTTTGAATACATAGTCATATTTGGAATAGAGCGCCTGAATTCTTGCACGTTGTAAATTTCCCTGGCTATTGATTAACTCAAACGCAGAGAGCAAATTCAAATCGTAGCGTTTGCTCGCAAAGGAATAAGACTTTTCTGCGGTGCTCATTGCCTTTTTATCCGCATCATGTTTTTGCATTGCCGCTACAGCATCATTATACGCTTTGTAGATATCTTGTTTTAATTGACGCTCGCCCTGCTCTAATTGTAATTCCAGTTGCTTGACTTGCAATTTGGAGCGATCGAAATTAGTGCGCGCGGAACGACTATTGAAGAGAGGAACATTCAAACCCACTCCTACACTTTGACCAAAGTTGGCATTGAGCTGTTTACCAATGGCGTCTGGGCGAAAATAGCCTAACACCGTAGTACCCGGTTTATAGCTGGGCACTTCTACTGGTAAATACACACCAGCTGCATTCACCCGTGCACCCGTTGCATTATAACCCGTCAATACCTGATTGTATATTTCTTTTTTGAAACGAATCGCATTGGAAGACAAACTACCAAATGCGGTTACGCTCGGATACAAACGCCCACGTGCAGCGAGTAGTGATTTTTGTGCGGACTCAATACGCAGTTTATTTACTTTTTGTTGAGGCAGCATTTGTAATGCTGTTACATACACAGTTTCGGGTTGCAAATCGGCCAATGATTCAACGGGGATAATATCAACCGGAGGTGCGGCAATGTCAAAATCAGCCGCAGCATCTAAATTGAGGAGGGCTTTTAATTGCAATAATAATTGTTGTGCCGTGGTAGAGGCCGTAATGAGTGAGGCGCTATCACGCGCGAGTTGCGCTTCGAGTTCCGCTGCATTGAGTTCAGGTAAGATCCCTGCATCCACGCGCTTGCGTGTATCGCGCAACTGCGCACGTACTTGCTCAACTTGTACCTGCGCTACTTTGATTTGCTCACGCGCTAATAAAGTTTGCAAATAAGACACCGCTACATTCAGTGATATGTCATCCATCACTTTGCGCGTTTGCGCTTTATCGGCTTCCCAGGAAAGACGAGTAGATTCCCGATTATTTTTTAACGCAAACCAGTTGAATAGACTCACCCCTGATTGCATTTGCATCCCAAGGTTGAAAAAATTATTGTCTTCCAATACACCCGTAGTTGGATTTTCGGAGCGACCCAAGCGAAAACCACTATTACCGCCCACCGTTAAAGAAGGCAGTTGACTGGCTTTGCTTTGTTTGAAATTGAGTTCCGAAAAACGAGCCTGCAAATCGGTTTGACGCACCGAAATATTATTCTGAATGGCGTAATCCACGCATTGACGCAGATCCCATTTAGTTTGGGCACCTGCCCACCCTGAAATAGTGACCGCCAAAAGAAAAAGAAGTTTCCTTTTCATAGGTCGCAAAGGTAACGTGAATCCCCAGCGAAGAGAATGATTTTTTACAAGCGGTCTGTGGAAGTTGGCAGAGGTGATTGTTGTCGGGCCAGGGATAAACCCACCCAGATCCAAAACGGAAAAGCGGACATGGGTCCTTCCAAGGCCACATCAAAGGAGGCGTTGATTAAAAAGGCGATTAA
>CAYFLE010000134.1:0-1380 GCA_964343645.1 uncultured Chitinophaga sp.
AAAAAATCAGCGGTTAAAATTCCATTACTTATCTTAGAACTCCTAAAAATCAACGCATGAACTTGTTTGCAAAAAAGTCATTAGATGTTATTATGGCGCAGGCCGCCGATAGCGAAAAAGGATTGAAAAGAACCTTGGGTGCTGGTAACCTGATTGCATTGGGTATTGGCGCTATCATTGGAGCCGGTTTATTTGTTCGTACAGCTGCAGCGGCAGGTCAAGCAGCTGGACCCGCTGTGACACTATCATTTGTGGTAGCCGCTGTAGGTTGCGCTTTTGCTGGTTTATGTTATGCGGAATTTGCATCGATGATTCCAATTGCAGGAAGTGCGTATGCCTACTCCTACGTTACCATGGGAGAATTAGTTGCTTGGATTATTGGGTGGGCACTCATTATGGAATATGCCTTAGGTGCTGCCACTGTATCCATTGCCTGGAGTGAATATTTAAATAAACTATTGGGTGGGTCTATTCCTTACGAATGGTGTCATTCACCCTTTGAAAGTTTCACAGACTCTGCGGGCGTATTTCATCAAGGGATTATGAATGCCCCTGCCCTCCTTATTCTTTTAGCCCTTACACTATTATTAATAAAAGGAACACAAGAGTCTGCATTTGTCAATGCGATTATTGTATTTATCAAAGTGGCTATTGTGATTTTATTCATCGCAATTGGGTGGCAATTTATTAAACCAGAAAACCACACGCCTTATTTGATTCCCGAAGGAACAGCTGCTATTACTGACCAAGCAGGTAAAGTAATTGCTGATTACAGTGGCTGGAATAAACATGGTTGGGGTGGCGTATTAGGTGGCGCTGCTATTGTGTTTTTTGCCTTTATTGGTTTTGATGCGGTGAGTACTGCTGCACAAGAAGCTAAAAATCCAAAACGTGATATGCCCATTGGAATTTTAGGCTCATTAGTTGTTTGTACCATTCTCTATATTTTATTTGGACACGTTTTGACAGGTGTAGCACCATGGACCGATTTTGTAGATCCAGAAAAAGGTCGTGAAGCTTCCGTGGCTTATGCAATTAGCACCTACATGAGTAACTATCAGTGGTTAGCCAATGCAGTGACGGTAGCAATTTTAGCAGGGTTCTCTTCTGTAATTCTTGTCATGTTAATGGGCCAAAGCCGTATTTTTTATACCATGAGTAACGACGGATTGATCCCCAAAGCATTTGGCGATTTACACCCAAAATTCAAAACACCCTATAAGGCCAATTGGATTCTCTTTGTATTTGTAGGCGCGTTTGCTGCTTTTGTTCCTGGGCACGTAGCCGGTGATCTAACTAGTTTTGGAACGCTATTTGCGTTTGTGTTGGTTAGCATTGGCGTTTGGATTTTACGTGTTAAATCACCGCAACTAGAAAGAC
>CAYFLE010000134.1:1390-4414 GCA_964343645.1 uncultured Chitinophaga sp.
CGTAAAGTCCCCCCAATTGGAAAGGCCATTCAAAACTCCTATGGTTCCTATAGTTTGTAGCTTAGGAGCTATCATTTGCACAGCAATGATTGTAGGGTTAGACCAACAAACCTTGAAAGTAGCTTTCATTTGGATGCTAATTGGACTGGTAGTTTATTTTACATATAGTCGCCATCATAGTAAGCTTAGAAGCTAAAGATGTAGTAGCTTGCAGCCCTGAATAAAATTTCATGGGACGTATTTTTGAAGTTCGCAAGTCGACCATGTTTGCCCGTTGGGATCGCATGGCCAAGCAGTTTACCCGAATCGGTAAAGAAATTGTTATTGCTGTTAAGGCAGGCGGCACAGACCCCAACACCAACCCTGCCCTACGCCGTTGCATGCAAAACGCTAAAAGCGTCAACATGCCAAAGGATCGTGTGGAAGCCGCGATTAAACGAGCCTTAGGAAAGGAAATGGCTAATTATGATGAAATTTTGTACGAAGGGTATGGACCAAATGGTGTAGCCATTTTAGTGGAGACCGCAACAGACAATCATGTTCGTACCGTTGCCAATGTAAAATCACATTTTAATAAAGGGGGTGGAAGTTTAGGAAACAGCGGCAGCGTGGCATTTCAATTTAAAAAAATGGGCGTCTTCAAGTTGAAACCTGAAGGTGTGAACACAGAAGATCTAGAATTAGAATTAATTGATTTTGGGCTAGAGGAATTAGGAGAAAGCACCGGTGAAAATGGAGAAGAAATTGTGGTAGTGCGTTGTGGTTTCACTGACTTTGGAAATATGCAAAAGGCGCTAGAGGACCGATCTATCACTCCGCTCAGTGCGGAAGTAGAATGGATTCCTACTGTAACTGTACCTGTTTCTGATACACAAGCAGAAGAGGTGAGTAAATTAATTGAGAAATTGGAGCAGGATGATGATGTACAGAAGGTGTTTCACAATATGGCGTAGCCCTCTATTACTCTCTCATCATTTCACGTACCACTTCTTCAATCTCTTCGGCATTAGGTTTACTGAAATAATCCCCATCACTGCCATAAGCAGGACGATGTGCTTTAGCGGTTAACGTGCGCGGAGCGACATCCAAGTATTTATAGCCTCCTTGTTCTTCCATTACTTTATTGAAAAGATAGGCCGCTGCCCCACCTGGCACATCTTCGTCTACAAACAAAATTCGATTTGTTTTTTTCAAGGACTGCACGGCCATTTGAGCAATATCAAAAGGAACTAAGGTTTGCACATCTACAATCTCACAACTGATTCCATCTTTCTCCAACGATTGAGCCGCATCTTGTATAATACGTAAAGTGGAACCATAGGATACAATCGTAATATCCGATCCCTCTTTAATTATTTCAGGAACACCTAGCGGCACTGAAAATTCCAATAGGTTGGAAGGAAGTTTTTCTTTCAATCGATACCCATTCAAACACTCAATCACTAGTCCTGGATCATTACTTTGCAATAAGGTATTGTACATTCCAATGGCCTGTGTCATATTGCGAGGCACACAAACATGCATTCCCCGAAGAGCATTAATGATCATTCCCATTGGAGAGCCACTATGCCAAATACCCTCTAAACGATGTCCACGTGTACGAACAATCAATGGACAAGCTTGCTTGCCACCCGTTCTATATTGCAACGTAGAAACATCATCACTCAAAGGTTGTAAGCCGTACAACAAGTAATCCAAGTATTGAATTTCTGCAATAGGTCGCAGTCCTCGCATCGCCAATCCTATTCCACTTCCCATAATAGTCAACTCACGTATACCGGTGTCAAATATGCGCGACTTCCCAAATTTTTCTTGTAAGCCACTGAATCCTTGATTCACATCGCCGATATGACCCAAGTCTTCTCCAAACGCAACTAATTTTGGATTAGAAGCAAACTGTGCATCAAAAAAACGATTGATCACTTCAAATCCATTTACTATAGGTGACTCCTCGGTAAACGTCGCAGGAACAGGTTGAACCTTTAATGCACTCTTAGGCCCTTCATCATAGAGGTAGGTGTTATAAATTCGTTGACCTTCCAATTTAATAGCCTGGTAAAATTCTTGCAATGGCTGCACCCCTTCTGCTTGTCCGCAAAGTTGGATAGCACGATATGCAATTTTCAAAATGTCCCTTCGCAAGGGAGAACGCGTACTTTCTAATTCATGCGCTAGCTGCTCCAACTGTTGTTGTGTAGCTGAAGTAGTAGCAACTTGTCGAATCAACGCAGCAGCATGACTAGTCAATTCTCGTAATGGTTCCAGATATTCTTTCCATGCCTTATCGCGACAAACCTTTGCCTCCTCGCGTGACTGTGTGATAATGTCTTCCAATTCAATTTCTGAAGCCAGTCCATTAGCTAGTAACCACTCTTTCATTTTCACGAGCCCATCCCAATTTTTCTCCCACTCCAATCGCTCTGTAGATTTATACCGCTCGTGACTACCCGATGTAGAATGACCCTGAGGCTGTGTTACTTCCTCCACATGAAATAATACGGGGATGTGTTGTTCTCTTGCTAAACTGATTCCTTCTTCAAATGCCTCACAGAGACCTGCGTAATCCCATCCTTTCACTTTATAAATTTGAAAGCCGGGGGTGTCAGCCGTTCGTTGCATTCCCTCTAAGGCAGCTGAAATAGATCCCTTCGCCGTTTGATATTCTTTAGGCACAGAAATGCCATATCCGTCATCCCACACAAATACAGCCAATGGTATTTGCAATACAGCAGCTGCATTCATGGTCTCCCAAAAATGTCCTTCACTGGTAGACGCATCACCAATTGTCGCAAAACAAACTTCATTTCCTGTTTGTGAAAGATGCGGGAAGGCACTTAATTCTTTTATCTCTCTAAATAACCGAGAAGCATGTGCTAAACCTAATGCTCTTGGCATTTGCCCTGCAGTTGGTGCGATATCACTGGAGCTATTTTTTGTTTTTGTCAAACTCAACCACTCCCCAGTTCCATCCACAAAAGGAGTAGCAAAAAAATTATTCATTTGACGACCGCCACTAAAGGGCTC
>CAYFLE010000135.1:0-4359 GCA_964343645.1 uncultured Chitinophaga sp.
GTCATTCCTTGTCAACAGTGGTGCGAGCTGACTGCTAATTTTAATTTTAGTGTACTACCTGCAAGTAATGGCACTACTACTGTCAACTTCACAAATGCTTCCACTAATTTATTAGCTACGGATTCTTGTTTCTGGAATTTTGGTGATGGTACAACGGGTATTGGAGTCAATCCTTCTCATACCTATCCAACCAATGGCGTTTATGCAGTTTGTTTACGTGTTAAGCGTAATCCACCTACTGCGGGCCTTGCTCCTTGTATTCGTGAAATTTGTAAACCGGTTGCTATCACCAACATTAATTCTTGTTCTATTCGTCCCAGTTTTGTAAAAGTTCCATCTCCTACTGTACCGCTACGTGCTTTATTCACCAATACAACTCCTGTTCTCTCTGCAAATACAGCTACGGCACAATGGATTTTTGGAGACGGAACAACTGCTACTACATGGAATGCAGAACACACGTATCCGGCACCGGGTCGTTATCGCGTTTGTCTCAAAGTATTTTATGGAAATAATTGCGTTAGCGATATCTGCGATTCTGTAACCATTGAACAACCACGTGTGATTCGTTGTGATAGTGTAGTTGTTCGCATGGTGATGCGCAGAGAACCTACGCAACCTACGCGGGTATTCTTCAGCACTACCAATAATGCACCGATCACGCAGGAAACTTGGACTATCACTCCAACGAGTGGACAAAATGTACAAGTGGTAACGTATAACCAAATTAATCCTGTTCACACGTTCACGGCACCTGGATCATATCGTGTTTGCCTACGTGCGGTTACGCTAGGAAATTGTGTAAAAGAAATGTGTGACACGTTGCAAGTAGGAGCGAATGCAAATCTTTGTGAATTGACTGCTTTCCCGAATCCTGCACAATCACAAGTGAGTGTGTACGTAAATCTGACCCAGCCGCGTATGATTACGGCTGTGCTCTTTAATAGCCAGTTTACGCAAGTGGGTAGTATTTCACAATGGGGAGCTATTGGTAATAATCAAGTCAGCTTCAATATCGGAGCTCTTCCTGCTGGGCCATACGTCATTCGCATCACGGCTGGTGATCGAATTTGTTTTGCCCGATTTGCGAAAATGTAAACAGTAGCGTTCGAGCATTTATTTCCACATGATACGTCTGCCTAAAATCAATTTTAGGACTAGACCATCTGTTGCATTGGTAAGACCTTTACCTGCACCAAAATTGATTTCCCATTTTGGGTCTACAAAAAGATCCGCTACCACATATAGGGCATGTTCTTCCTGTTGAATAGGATTGAGTTTGCGCAAGGTGCCAAGCGAAGAATAGTACTCTGTACCCACACTGACTTTGGGAGAAGCGCTATACGCTAATTTAAAACTGGGTGCGATTTCAGGACTTTTACTACTACCTACTCCTTTGAATCCAAAACCTAGCGTGGGATTGAAACTTGCATAAAGTTTTCCAATTGTCTTATCAAAAATGGGACGTAATTCAAGGGAGAAGGTTTCTGCAGAATACTTTGCCTGTTGCCAACCAATTTCGGCAGAAATACTCATGCCAAGGGGTAAATTCCATTCTTGCGGAACGGCCCATCTGGGTCGTAAATGGAACCCAATTAATTTCCAACCTTGATTGGGAGTATAGTTGGTGAAAAAATAAATACCTGTTTCAAAATTTTTAGCCACACCGTGTGTAATCTCAATGGTTTTGTGCCAAGCATGTTGAGAAGGATAAACGCCATCTACCACTAATTTTTCGCCATTAGCTGTGTAATTACTATGCAATTCAAAAATGGTTTGTTTTTTGGGCTGCGTGGGTGAACCATAAACTTGAATCTCATAATTTTCTTGTGCAGAAATTGTTTGACTAAGTACTGCGAAGAAAAAAATAAAGTAAAATGACTTGTTCATGTGTATAACATTTTAAAGTTTCCACCTAAATGATAAATTAATCACGCGGCCATCTATCGGCGCCCATAGTGGTTTAAAGGATGGGTAAGTGATACTGCCGGTGTATAAGGATTCTATCTTACTTTGACGGTAGTCCAATAGGTTTTCTCCATTTAGCACTATTGAATAGTGAGCCCCTAATTTTTTTTCTACCATAACCGCCATAAAGAAATAGCCAGGAGTTTTCGTATAATCCTCCCGGTGCTGATAGCCTGTATAGGAGCCTTCTAAACCAAATCGAATCCTTGATTGTGCTAATTCTTTTACCAATGTAAAAGCAAATCGGTTTTTTGGTGTTAATGGAATAAATTGATAGTTGGAAAGATATTTTCTTTCTGCAATGGTATACGTATAACCTGCATAAATTTCCCATTCATCAATCACTGCTTTAATATAGGTATCGAATCCTTTTGATAGTACAGGTTTTGTAGCATTGGAAAAATTATACGCAAATAAAGGATTGGGCGTAGTAACAATTGGGTTATTTAATTGAGTCAGAAAAAAAGCTTGGTTGATGAATAATTGATTTTCGCCTCCCCATTCAAACTTATAATTTAATTCTGCATTGTACCCAACCGAATGCTCTGCTTTTACAGCCGCACTCAATGGAAGAATTAATTGAATAGGGATGTCAGTGTTTTGCGGAGAGAGGGCATTGGGTGTTTTGTATCCATATCCTACGCCGGCTCGTGTAGCCCAATGTTTGTTCAATCGATGAAAAATGGCAATTCGAGGCAATAAAAAATTTCCATAGGTAAAATGGTAATCGTTACGTACTCCTGCTTCAATGGTCAAATCTTCATTGATATTCCAGGTATTTTGTATAAAAGCACCAATGGTTTTGTTTTGAAAGTTTGATAAAAATAGTGAGGGGATTTCTGTAATTTTTTTGAAATGGTCTCCCGTAGTATTCAAACCGGCCACTAGATTATTCTTTTGATAAGGAATAAGCAGCGATAATTCTGCATAATAGTTGACTTGTTTGGCCGTGAGGAAAATATCATTGTTATTGATGGTACGAGTAAACGCACTAACACTAGATTTGAAGTCGAGCTTTTTATTATTTCCCAAATTATTTTGTACAACAAATTCAAAGCTATTCCTGGCTATCTTATTTTTCTCATCAAATTGATGAATGGGTCCTGGTTTATTATAGATTACTTCCATATCACCACCATTCCGTTGTTCATGTGTCCCTGTATAGCCGGCTATAATAGTTGTTTTAGTAGTTGGATAAATGAAAAGTCGTGGATGTATCACTAAACCTTTTAGATCGGACACATCTGAAAATCCGTCGTGGTTTACATCCACCGCTTTTTGACGGTTGTACCCTCCAAAAAAAGTATACCCCCAGTGCTTATTTCGATTAGATAGGTACGTATTGAAATTTGTTTCTTTTAGTGTTGTTTGGTTGATACTAACTACAGCTTCTTGCTTTTGAACAGGTTTTCGGGATATAATATTTACTAAACCGCCAATGGCACCGCCACCATATAAAGTGGACGCCGATCCTTTAATGAGTTCCACTTGACGTAAATCCAACGGTGGAATACTCAAAATGCCAAATCCGCCACTAAATCCATCATAAAGCGGAACTCCATCTTTTAAGATTTGTGTATATCGTCCGTCAAGTCCTTGAATGCGCACGTTCGCATTCCCTGAAATGCTACTGCTTTGTTGTATTTGAACTCCACTGATGTCTCCCAATATGCTTCCAATACCTGCTGGTTTGATTGTGCTTTCCTCTTCCATTTCCTCCCGTCCCAGTACTTCCACTTTTAACGGAGAATTTTCAATTCGTTGATTGTTTCGGGTTGAAGTCAGAATCGTTACTTCCTCTAATTGTTTTAGCAGGGTATCTTTACCCACTATCGTAGTGTCTTTTGTGGGGGGCTTGTTGTTCTTATTGATTGCATTCGATTGAGCGGACACACAAATAGAGAATAGAAAACTGAGTGGAAATAAAAAATTCTTCATGAAGACCAGTTTGTGCACTGCAAATTAAGTTCACTTTGCGGACTAAATTGAACTTATTCACTGGAATCAGATATATTCTTTATCTTAATTTAACATATTCAATGAAATGTTATTAGTAGAAAAAGAATTGCTTGCCATCTTCCCTCCTGAGCGGATAAAATGCCGATTAATTGATCGGTATGCGTATGCCAGTGATGCTAGTCATTATTACTTAGTACCCAAAGCCGTTGTGCAACCTATTTCGATTAAAGAAGTTGTTCAGCTGTTTCAATTTTCACATACACATCAACTATCACTCACCTTTAGAGCAGGCGGAACTAGTTTGTCAGGACAAGGAGTGACAGATGGAATATTAGTCGATCTGAGTAATTATTGGAGAAAAGTCATTCCAGAAAATAATGGGCATACAGTTCGAGTTGAGCCCGCAGTAATTGGGGCACATGTCAATCTAGC
>CAYFLE010000136.1:0-4355 GCA_964343645.1 uncultured Chitinophaga sp.
AGGATGCTGATATCAATCAGGATGTGCTGAAAAAAATGGGAGACAGCTTCAAGCAATTGACCACAACTGTTGCTAATATCAATACGGTGACTGATGCTGCGGCAGCTAGCTCTGAGTTGGCTTCTAAAACGAAAGCAGTTACAGCTGAGTTAGATAAAGTAAAAACAGCGTACACTTCTGCAGCTGAATCAGTAAGTGCTTTCAACAATGCCACAGAGGGAGCACGTCATTTTCATGAGCAAATCCAGGTGTTGACTAAAAATTTGTCTTCGCTCAATACTATTTATGAATTGGAATTAGCGGAAAGCAATAATCACCTAAAAGCATTGAATAAGTTTTATGGTAAACTGGCCGAAGCATCTGACTCAATGGTAGCAAGTACCGAAGATGCCAAGCGTGTACAGGAGCAGATTGGTGCGTTAGCGCAAAATCTGGGTCGCTTGAATAATATTTACGGTAGCATGCTCACTGCAATGCAGGGCCGTTAATTCAAGGGAAGTGAAACAACCAATTCTAATTATTTAAAGTTGCGCTTACATGGCATTACCTAAGGAACCCCGGCAGAAGATGATCAATATCATGTACTTGGTATTGACCGCGCTGTTGGCTATAAATATCTCTGCGGAAATTTTAAATGCATTCAAAACCATCAATGAAAGTCTTGAAAAGACCAACACGGCGGTGAATGCATCTACCACGCAGATCCTGGCATCATTGACACAAAAATTAAACGATCCTGCTACGCGTGATCGTGCTTCGGTGTGGAAGCCCAAGGCAGATCAAGTGTCTTCTTATGCAAAAGAAACCTTCGATTACTTGGAAAATTTAAAAAAGGAAATCATCACCGCTTCCAGCAAAGGCGGTAAGTTGAAGGAAGATGAACAAAATGCAACTACACGCATTTTGGTAAAAGAGGGCAAAGGAAAACAGCTATATGATTTATTGAAGCGATACAAGGAAAACGTATTGAAAACAGATGAAAAAATCAATACCGAATTCGTCAATTCGTTTGCGGTAAACCTAGATCCTCCTAAATCACAGAATTCAAACAAAAAAACCTGGGAAGAAGCTTATTTCTATATGGCGCCTGCTGTAGGGGTGTTAAGTATCCTTAGCAAGTTTCAGAATGACGTTCGTACTTCTGAAAACAAAGTGGTTACTTTTTGCCACGAGCAAGTGGGTAAAGTAGAAGTAGTGTTCGATTCTTATGCAGCAATTGTTGGACAGAATTCAAATTATTTGATGCCTGGCCAAAAAATTGAAATCAAAGCCGGTATCGGAGCCTTCAGTAAAGAAGCCAAGCCAACTATCAATATTGGTGGTGCAACAGTTCCCATTGGTGAAGAAGGATTTGCTTTAAAGGAATTGGATGCCGGTTCAGTAGGTCCACATACCATTCCTGTTACGATCTCTTATACTAACCAAAATACTGGACAACAAGAACGTAAGGAAGTAAAAGTAGAATACATGGTAGGTCAGTCCAATGCGTCTGTTGGATTAGATAAGATGAACGTATTATACATTGGTGTTCCTAATCCTGTTTCCGTGGCTGCAAGTGGTGGTGGCGATGATAAAGTGAAAGTTTCCGTAGTAGGTGGTGGCGGATCATTAGTGAAAAAAGGACCTGGAAAATATGATGCGTTTGTATCGACTGTTACTGATGATTGCAAAATCAACATTGAAGTAGATGGCAAACCTTCTTCTTTCAATTTCCGTGTTCGTACCATTCCTGAAGCACAAGCGTTCATTGGTGGTCAGCCCAGTGGTGCTAATATCAATGCGGGTTCGTTCCGTGCCCAAGGGGGAGTAGGTGCGGGTATCAAAAATTTCCCTTTCGAATTAGAATATGATGTATTGAGTTTTACGTTTACCTGTGACACCGATGATGATATTGTGTCGATCCCTAACCAGGGTGCTGCTTTCTCTTCACAAGTTCGTGCAGCGATCAACCAATATGTGCAGGCGGGCCGCATGGTGACTATCGATGATATTCGTGTGAAAGGACCAGATGGCAGAACCAATAAAGCGCCATCGCTGGTGTACTATATCAAATAATTGAATTATGAAGCTGAATCATTCAACTTGGATTTTGTTTGCTGTGGTAGGTGTGTTGAGCATCGCGGATGCGAATGCACAACGTACGCCTCGCCGTCGTGGCGGTGCACCGGCTACTACTACACAGCCCGAAGCGGCGCCTGCTGTGCCCGTTACGCCTGTTGCGGATACAACTCCAGTAAAGCCTGCTAACGTCTATGCCAACATGCCGTTTGAATACGATACATTGACGGCCGACAATGCAGCTCGTCGTTCTTTGCGTCAGGATAATGCCTATGATAAAAGCAATTTGACACAACGTACGCCGCTTCCTTATGAGCACCTGCGTTGGGATGACGCGTTTTACGCTGAAAAAGTGTGGCGCGAATTAGACCTACGCGAAAAAATGAACAAGCCCTTTGTGTATGAGTCTATGGAAGACAATGGCAGCCAGATTTTTGTCAATATGTTGATGCGTGCCGTATTAAGTGGTGAAGTCACTGCTTTTTCTGATGATCGCTTTACCACCCCATTGACTACAGATGCAGTACAGCAGTTAGTGGCAGGAAGTTTAGATACAGTTCCTAAATATGATATCAAGCAAATTGATAAAGTAATTGGATATGTGGTAACGCGTAAGTCTTTTGATCCAAAGGATATCAATAAGATTCGCTTGAAAGAGGAGTGGGTATTTGACCGCGAGGCTAGCCGCATGTTTGTGCGCATTTTAGCAATCGGGTTATTGAAAACAGAATATTTCCCGAATACTACCAAAGAAAGAGGTACCTCTTCCTTGTTCTGGGTATTCTATCCGGATATGCGCCCTACCTTGGTAAAGTCTGAAGTATACAACCCTAAAAACATGGGGCAAAACCGAATGACTTGGGAAGAATTGTTTGAAAGTCGCATGTTCAGCAGTTACATTGTAAAATCTTCCTTAGACAATCCGCAGAATAAGTTGATCCGTAACTATATCAAGGATCCAATTTTGCAATTACTAGAAGGAGAAAATATCAAGGAGAAGATCTTCAACTTTGAGCAGGACCTTTGGTCGTACTAAAGTAAGCCTGAATCTTTTTCGCCTTTGCGGCGCCCACTACGTTGACCAGTTCTTCGGTTGTGGCCGCCGCAATGTTTTTACTGGATCTAAAGTGTTTCAGTAATAATGTAGCGGTTTGTGCGCCCACACCCGGTATTTCTTGTAATTCGTTTTTAAAAGTTCCTTTGCTGCGTTGCTGCCTGTGAAAGGTGAGACCAAAGCGGTGCACTTCATCGCGGATTCGTCTGATATAACGAAGGCTGGGGCCATTATAAGGCAGTTTTAGCGACTCCGAATCGCCGGCAAAGAAAAGTTCTTCTTCATTTTTGGCAAGCCCTACGAGTGTCATACGCCCTTGTAATCCTAATTCCGAAATCGCTTCTTGTGCGGCATTCAGTTGTCCTTTACCTCCGTCAATCACTACCAGTTGCGGGAATGGTTGTTGTTCTTCCTGCATCCGTTTATAGTGTCGATGAACCGCTTCTTTCATCGACGCAAAGTCATTGATACCCTGTACAGTTTTGATATTGAATTTTCGGTAGTCTTTTTTACTCGGCTTTCCGTCTTTGAAACAAACTACGGCTGATACAGGAAAACTTCCTTGGAAATTAGAATTGTCAAAACACTCAATATGTGCAGGCAGGGCATTGAGCTGAAGATCCTGTTGCAAATCGGTTAATAATTTATCGGTATCCTCCGCTTGTTGCGTGAGTTGCAAACGCTGTTTGCGTTTAAGATCCGAAATAAAATACTGTGCATTTTTTTGTGATAAATCCAGTAGCTTTTTTTTGTCACCGGATTTAGGCACCGTGATTTTGACCGCAAGATCAGGATATTCAATCGCAAAGGGGGTTACTACTTCACTCGCTACACTTCCAAATTGAGTGCGTAATTGTTGAATGGCATACGGTAAAATTTCCGCAGGGCTTTCGTTGAGTTTGGGTTGTAATTCTACAGTATGTGTTTGATTGATGGCGCCATTGCGAATCATTAAATAATTGACAAATACCTGTTCGCCTTGGCTAATCGAAAACACATCGAGTGTAGAGGCTTTGGCATTGGCCACTACCGAACGCGCTTGGTACTGCCGAAGAAATTCAATTTTCTTTTTTTGTTGGGCTGCTTTTTCAAACGCTAGTTCGCTGGCTAACTTTTTCATTTCCGCTTCCATCGTGCGAATGACCGGACCCAAATTGCCACTCAATAAATCACGCACTTTGTCTAATTCTTCTTGATAGGCGAGCACCGATTGCAATCCTTCACAGGGCCCTTTGCAATTACC
>CAYFLE010000137.1:0-4352 GCA_964343645.1 uncultured Chitinophaga sp.
CAAATCTGCTCAACACAATTAACCCCAATGACATTGAGTCAATGACCATTCTTAAAGATGCGTCTGCCACCGCACTTTACGGATCCCGTGCCTCTAATGGAGTTATCATTGTTACTACTAAAAAAGGAGCGAAAGGCGCGATGCGCTATAACTTCTCTAGCACTACTTCTGTAGGAATGATTACAAAATATGTAGATGTTCTTACTGCTGACGAAATCAGAGATATTGTCAATAAAGATGCAGTGGCTACGGGAAGCAATATGTATAAAAACATGTTGGGAACCGCAAACACAGATTGGCAAAAAGAAATTTATCAGGCAGCTATTGGAGCGGATAATACTATCAGTGCAACAGGAAGTTTAGGAAATATTCCTTTCCGTGCATCCTTGGGATATTTGAACCAGAATGGTATTTTGAAAACAAATAATTTCAGTCGTATTTCTACTGCGATTAATCTTTCTCCCAAATTATTGAATGATAATCTCTCCTTGAATGTGAATGTAAAAGCTTCACAAACTCGGAATCGTTTTGCAAATGAAGGAGCCATTGGTAATGCAGTAAGCTTTGACCCCACTAAACCCGTATTAAGCGGAAACAATAATTGGGGTGGATATTATGAGTGGTTAAATGGAAGCGTTCCTAATGACCTTTCTAATCGTAACCCAGTTGGATTGCTCATGCTTCGTGACAATCGTTCAACGGTTAATCGTGTTATTGGAAATGTACAAGCAGAATATAAACTGCCTTTCTTCCCTGATTTGAAAATCCAAGCCAATGTGGGAATGGATTTTGCAGCAGGTAGTGGAAATGATAATACTGACTCAGCGTCTGCCACTAACTACAGAAGCGGCGGTCGTCGTCAATATTATGAGCAACAAAAAGTAAATCAGTTAGCAGATATCGGACTTTTCTATGCCAAAGAAATCAAGAGCATTAAGAGTAAGATCGATGTATTAGTAACACATGGTTATCAAAGTTTCTTGACAAAGGTTTCTAATTTCCCTGCGTTAAGTTATAGAGCGGTATACGATCGCGCAAACCCTGCTAAAAAAGATACCATTATCGGATCTGAGCCGGTGTTCTTAACTGATCGTCCTGAATACAGATTGGAATCCTACATCGGACGACTTAACTATTCGTTGATGGATAAATATTTATTAACAGCTACCATCAGAAGTGATGCGAGCTCTAAATTGAATCCAGACGATCGTATCGGATACTTCCCTTCGTTGGCTTTAGCTTGGAAGGCGCGCGATGATTTCTTCAAGAACTCTACGAAGATTACAGATTTCAAAGTGCGTTTTGGTTGGGGAGTAACTGGACAGCAAGATGGTATTAGCTACTATTCCTATTTACCTCGTTACACGGTTAGTAGTAACACCGCTATGCAACAATTTGGAACAAGCTGGGTTAACTACTTACGCCCTGCTGGATACGATCCATCTATTCGTTGGGAAACTACTACCACTACTAACCTAGGAGTAGATTATGGTTTCTTTAAAAACAGAATCAGCGGATCAGTTGATTACTACAAGCGCAAAACAAAAGACTTGTTAGCAAACGTAGCCGTTGCTTCTGGTGCCAATTTTGTAAACGAGATTGTGACGAACGTAGGTAATATTAATAGCGAAGGGGTAGAGGTTACCTTAAACTTGGCTCCTATTCGCAATAACAATGTGAATTGGGATATCAATTTTAATTACACCTACAACAAAGCAACCATCACCAACCTTCTTCGTAACCCTGATCCAAAATTCAAGGGACAAGAAGTAACTGGAATTGGCGGAGGTACCGGAAATACAATTGGTATTCATGCGGTGGGGTATTCGCCCAACAGCTTTTATATGTTGAAGCAGATTTATGATGTAAATGGTAAACCCATTGAAGGTTTGTTTGAGGATACGAATCGTGATGGTTTGATTAATAATGACGATCGCCAGGTGAGTCAAAAGCCTGCAGCGGATGTATTGTTAGGATTTGCTACTTCATTGAGTATTAAAAAATTCTCTTTTGGTGTAGCGGGACACGGTATGTTGGGTAACTACCTCTACAATAACGTGAATTCAAATAACGCGGTGATGCGCGCTATTAAAAACCCTGTGCAGTTCATTGGAAATGCAACGCGTGATTTGTTGACTACTAATTTTAATAACAACTGGTATTTATCTGATTATTATTTGGACAATGCTTCCTTCTTCCGAATTGATAATATCAATTTAGGCTATAGTGCAGGACGTGTTTTCAATGATAAAGCAACACTTCGAATCAATGCGAGTGTACAGAATGTTTTCGTGATCACTAAATACAACGGGCTGGATCCTGAAAATGCAGGAGATGGTGGGGTAGATGGAAATATCTATCCAAGACCACGTATTTATTCAGTAGGGTTCAACCTTGATTTCTAAATTTTAAATTCAACGAATCATGAAAAATATTTCAATCAAAAATTTACTACTGCTAGGGTTGGTGGTGTTTGCTAGCTCTTGCTCTAAAAAGTTAGATCTGTTTCCACAGAATGATTTGACTTCTGCAGATGTATACTCTACTGCTGCAGGGTATCGTCAGGTGTTAGCTAAAGTATATGGTGGTTTAGCGACTACCGGTAACGTAGGCCCTTATGGTGCCTCAGATATTCAAGGTTTGGACGAAGGTTCTCAATCTCCCTTCCTCCGCGGATTTTTTAATTGCCAGGAATTACCAACGGATGAAGCGGTTGTTTCATGGAATGACCAAACCATCAAGGATTTCCATAATCTAAGTTATTCGAGTGCCGATCCTTTCTTAAAAGGAATGTATGCACGTCCTATTTACAATATCATGGTAGCGAACGAGTATCTCCGTGAATCAACGGATGAGAAATTAGCAGCCAGAAAATTGAGTGCAGATGATGTAACTGCCATTAAAGCTACACGCCCTGAAGCGCGTTTCTTACGTGCTTTCAATTATTGGGTGATGATGGACTTGTTTGGTCGTTCTACTTTCATCACTGAAGCAAATGCGGTAGGTACCAATCTCCCACAAGAAATTTCACGCGGGGCTCTCTTTGCATATATCGAAACGGAATTAAAAGCCATTGAAACTGATTTAAAAAACCCTCGTACCAATGAATATGGACGTGTAGATAAAGCAGCTGCTTGGGCTTTGTTAGCACGTATGTATTTAAATGCACAGGTGTATACAGGTTCTGCTCGTTGGGATGACGCAATCACTTATGCTTCAAAAGTAATTGCGGGTGGATACTCACTTCATTCCAACTACCGTGAGTTATTTATGGCAGATAATGATAAGCGTACGAATGAAATTATTTACGCAATTACTTGTGATGGATTGAAAGCTCGTTCGTATGGTAATACAACCTTCTTCATTCACGCTGCTGCGGGTGGTGACTATGCAGACTTTGGAACCAGCGATGGTTGGTTTGGCTATCGCGCTACAAAAGGTCTAGCAGATCGTTTCCCTGATTTGACAGGTGCAACGGATAAGCGTGCGATGTTCACTACTTCATTATATGGTACAGCGTCTTCACAGCTTCCCATCAATGATGTAGCGGATTTCAGTAATGGATTACACGTTTGCAAATGGCGCAATGTTCGCTCTGACGGACAGCCTGTTTCAGACGCAACTAAATATTGGTCAGACATTGACTTCCCTGTTTTCCGTTTAGCAGAAATGCATTTGATTTACGCCGAAGCAACGTTGCGTGGAGCAACTTCGGGTAATGCGGCTACTGCATTGACTTATATCAATGCTCTTCGTCAGCGCGCACATGCTGGAAGCTCAATGGGTGACATTACTGCTGGTCAACTTACGCTTGACTTTATCTTAGATGAAAGAGCACGTGAGTTATACTGGGAGGGACATAGACGTACGGACCTAGTTCGTTATGGTCGATTAACTACAGGTACTTACACTTGGCCTTGGAAAGGGGGTGTGGCTTCTGGTACAGCGGTAGATAGCAAATACAATTTGTTCCCTGTGCCCGCTTCAAATCGTACCTCTAATCCTAACTTGAGTCAAAATCCTGGATTCTAAATAAAACGCATAACTGATTGCCATGAAAAATATAACAAAACTTCTACTCGGCTTCACCCTTTTAGTGGGATTGGCAGCCTGTGAAAAAGAAGAAAACAAGGTTATTTACATAACAGGCGCTAATCCTGTTTTGTCAACCACCTCTGCCTCTACCATTGTCTTGTTAAAGGACAACAGAGATCAAATTGGTTTGGTGTTGAATTGGACCAACCCCAATTATAAATTTACTACCGGGGTAAGTTCTCAGGATGTGACCTATCTACTACAAGTGGATACAGTTGGAGGAAATTTCTCCAGCCCCAATAAACAAGAGTTAGCGA
>CAYFLE010000138.1:0-362 GCA_964343645.1 uncultured Chitinophaga sp.
GCTTTGACTATTGTGGCATTGCCGCAGCAAAAAGACTAGAGGAAGACGAGAAAAGATTAGAAAATTGGCTGGCAAAAGGTTATCACGGCCAGATGCAGTACATGGCAAATCATTTTGACTTACGAGTAGACCCCACCAAACTAGTGCCAGGAGCTCGCTCTGTAATCACACTGCTTTTAAATTACTTTCCTGCATCAGATACACCCAGTAACACCCCTAAAATTGCGAAATATGCCTGGGGAAAAGATTATCATGAGGTCATTAGAGAAAAATTAAATTCATTTCTTTTTCAACTAAGAGAAAAAGTAGGAAACGTACAAGGAAGAGGATTTGTAGATTCAGCACCAGTATTAGAAAGAAGT
>CAYFLE010000138.1:372-4328 GCA_964343645.1 uncultured Chitinophaga sp.
TTACAGATCTCTTGCTAGTCTATGACGATCCATTTGTAAAAGATTATTGTGGCAGTTGTACACGATGCATAGAAGCTTGTCCCACGCAAGCAATATTATCTGATAAAACTATAAATGCGAGTCAGTGCATTTCCTATTTCACCATTGAACTAAAACATCACCTAACACCACAGCTAGAAAAAGGACAACTAGATGGATGGCTTTTTGGCTGTGATACTTGTCAAGATGTTTGTCCTTGGAATCGCTTTAGTCAACACCATGCAACGCCAGCCTTTAATCCCTTACCTATTTTACTAAACATCACGGCAAATGAATGGGAAGAAATGACTGAAGAAGTATTTAACAAATTATTCGTGAACTCCCCGCTAAAAAGATCAAACTACAAAGGCATTCAACGAAACTTACGATTATTGCGCGAGTCTGGCCATTAATTCGCCTTCTCCACTATTGATTTAAGTAGCTTAAGTTGCTGCTCCATAAAACTTCCATAGCGAGCTTCTACTAGTAAGCTGGCAAATTTTTCCCAGGGATACCAGTCAAAATAAAAATCCATATACCACTGCAACGTACAGGTGTTTGATTGAGAAGCGATCAATTGCCAACCAGTGTTCATTTGAATAGCAGCCTGCTCAGCACCTACTGCGTGAAAGGTGCTATCCGTAGTGGCTACTTTCAAGGGTTTAAATTGTCCGGCAAACATCTCTTTCAAAATCAGTGAATCGTTCATGCGCTGCTGGGCATCCTGTTTGGAAATAGACAAATCAATTGCTCGAGAAATACGAACATGGGAAGGAAACAATAAGGAAACCAACGTAACCAAAATGGCTAGAATAATAAAACTTCCGAAAAGAAGGTAGACAACTCTTTTCATACTATAGACTACTCCCAACGAATCACTCGACTAGTTAAAAAATAGATTACAACCATCCAAGCTCCCATCACCAAAAACTCAGTGCCACAGTCCAGCAATGAAAGCCCTTCAAAAGAAATTTTACGGACCGCATCATTAAAATGCTTGAGAGGGATTACTTCACAAATATTTTGCAACCAGCCCGGGAACACGTCCACGGAAAAAAAGGTTCCGGAGAGAATCATTTGAGGAAGCGCAAATAAATTGATCAATAAAGGAATGTTGGAATCAACTTTTGCTAAGCTACTAATCAATAATCCAGCACCCATCAACAAGAACAACATGAACGTAGTAGTAGCTAGTAATTCAAAAAAAGTAGTAACACCATTAGCCAAAGTGAAGTCCATTGCAAAGTGGCCAAAAAGAATTAGCACCGAGACAGAAATCAACTGAAAAAACAATCGGCTAATCCCAATTCCTATTAAAATATTGATCCGATTAACAGGCGTAGCAAAAAATCGTTTCAACACTAATTGTTCACGCAAGCCAAAAAAAGTAAATGCAATTCCAAAAAGGGTTGAAAACAATATAGAGAAGCCTATTTGACCTGGCAATACAAAATCAATCGGTTTATAAGGTCGAACTTGCTCAATTTGTGGGGGTGCCAAAAAAACAGTTCGATTAGTAGCTGAAAAAGCTGCTACTTCATGTTGTGCAATCAAATAATTTAATTGCTGTAAAAAAGGACCATAATTATTGGCGCTAGCGGTAGTTGACTTAAACTGAATAATCAGTGAGGGGGCCGCTGAATCAGCATCTTTTCGTTGGAAAGAAAGTATCCCCGTGATTTTTCCTCGAATCAACTCCTTGCGTAAAAGTGCTGCGTCCTGAAAGGTGACCACTTTAATAAAAGGGCTAGTTAGAATCGCTTTATAAATAGGATGCGTAGTATCACTTCCCTTTTCGATAGCCACCTGAAACGTACTCCCTTTGTTATCTCGAAATGCGCCAAAAATCAAGACAAATAAAATAGGAAAGACAACACTAAAGGCCAATGCGCTAGGGTTGGAAAAAACAGACCGGAATCCAGCCTTGATCAACGCAAAAAGTGCTGTTTTCTGACTGTAATCTGTGCTTTGTGGATTGAACATGCACACAAATGTATCTTAATTTTCAAGATATTTGAAGCAAGTACAATCAAACTACCTAGGGGTTGTATCTTGCAAGCTCCATGCGCTACCAATTCATTACCATAGAGGGAAATATTGGTGCCGGTAAAACTACACTGGCGCAACTATTGAGTCGCCATTTTAAATCTCGACTCATTTTGGAGGAATTTGCCGACAATCCTTTTCTTCCCAAATTTTATGAGCAGCCCGAACAATATGCGTTTCCTGTAGAGTTATTCTTTATGGCGGAGCGGTTTAAGCAACTCAAAGAACTATTGCAACAACAAGACCTTTTTCAACAGTTAACAATATCTGATTACCTATTCACCAAATGTCTCTTGTTTGCAAAGGTTACGTTGCCAGCCGATGAGTTTCGCTTGTATCAACGACTTTTTGATATCATCCATCAACAGTTAATTCAACCAGATTTACTGATTTACTTGCATGCTCCCGTCGAAAAGTTACAAGCCAATATAAAATCTCGAAATCGTGCGTATGAACAAAGTATATCGAATGAATACTTAACACGAATACAAGAAACGTACACCCAATATATACGTCAACAGCCCATGCGAACACTTTTTGTAGACGTATCATCGGCAGATTTTTTATATAACGATTCACATTTACAAACACTCATCAACGCGCTGGATAAAGACTACCCAGAAGGAGTCCACACGATTCAACTTATATGAAAATCCGTTTACCCATATCCAGTTTCTCCCAGCCAATTATCAATAAAGAGTTTACGGTTTATGTAATAGCACGAATTTTTTTCATTGCAGGTTTACGCATGACTCCCGTTTTACTAGGTTGGCGATTGTATGAATTGACAGGAAGCAAACTCGCATTAGGTATGTTGGGTCTCTCTGAAGTAATTCCCGCCATTACATTGGCACTACCAGCTGGCGTACGAGTGGACCGCAGTGACAAAAGGAAACTATTGTCGGTATGCATGGGCTTGTACTTATTATTAATGATCGGTCTATGCGTAGTCACTTCCAACTGGTTTACACAACTCTACTCCAATCACACAGCCGAATGGGCGATTTATTTATTAATGGCAGGTACAGGAGCCGTACGCGCCTACTCGGGACCCGCATTTAACGCCTTTCTAGCACAACTGGTTCCTTCGAATCAATTAGTTAAAGCAGCGTCTATCAATAGTATGATTTGGCTGGTAGCTGCAGTGATTGGACCCGCATTTGCTGGGCTTTTGATGGGATACACCAATATCACTATATCATTTATTCCAGTACTCCTTTTACCTAGTTTTGCCTTGTTACTCTTCCAACGGATTAGCTCAAAACCTGTAAGCTGGCAAGGCAACTCAAAAACCTGGGAAGGGGTCAAAGAAGGGCTGCACTTTGTTTGGAATCAAAAGGCACTATTAAGCGCGATGAGTTTGGACATGTTTGCCATTTTGTTTGGCGGCGCAGTGGCTCTATTGCCTGCATTTGCCAATGATGTTTTGCACGTAGGACCCCAGGGGCTAGGCTGGTTAGTAGCCGGTACTTATTTAGGAAATTTTCTAGCGCTTGCTTGGTTTACTCGCTTTCCCTTGAAAAGAAAACAAGGCCGAACACTCATTTATGTGGTAGGTGGATTTGGACTATGTATGTTAGTTTTCGCAGTATCGCACTCCTTCTGGCTGAGCTTCACCGCCCTACTTGTATCAGGTTTATTTGATGGAGTCAGCATGATCATTCGCGGTACAGTGGTGCAAATTTTTGTTCCTGATGAAATGAGAGGCCGCGTTTCTGCTGTTAATTCCATGTTCATTAATTCCTCTAACGAACTTGGACAATTTGAAAGCGGTGTCGCCGCTACAGCAATGGGTATGGTCCCCTCCGTTATTTTTGGAGGATTGATGACCCTTTCGATTGCTGTATTTACATGGATTAAAAGCCCAACCCTTCGAAAATTCGAATATTAGC
>CAYFLE010000139.1:0-4312 GCA_964343645.1 uncultured Chitinophaga sp.
TCAAACAAGTGGTTTTCATCTTGGGGGGGTTACTTGTTATCTATTTTGCGCATCTGGTCAATTATACCTTTTATTCTAAAGCTGCACGTATAGTTTACCTGATTTCTATTCCCCTCTTGATCTATACTTTATTTTTTGGAGTAACGATGAACGAGGGAAGTCGTTGGATTCGATTACCATTGATTAACATGACCATGCAAACTTCCGACTTAGCAAAGCTTGCGTTGTTTATGTATTTAGCAAGACTGCTGAGTAAGCGCCAAGAAATGATTAAGGATTTTGGTAAAGGATATTTGATGGTGATTTGGCCTGTTGCAGTTACTTGTTTGTTAATTGCTCCGGCTAATTTATCAACTGCACTTTTGTTAGGGGCTAGCTGTCTGCTATTATTATTTATAGGTAGAGCTAGTACCAAACATTTGTTGATCACCATCGGATTGGCCTTAATTCCTATTACGATGTTGATTGGTGCGGCTGTATATAAGCATCAGCAGGAAGAGCCCGAAGAGCCGATTACGGTAGTAAAAAAGGAGGAGGGGACATTGACTAGACGAGTAGATACTTGGATTAGCCGTGTAGAAAGCTTTATCTATGGAAGTACAGATATTGAAACAGACGAATACCAAGTGAATCAAGCAAAAATTGCTGTTTCAAAGGGAGGATTGTTAGGAGTGGGTCCGGGTAATAGTACAACAAGAGATTTTTTACCACAAGCGTACAATGATTTTATCTACGCCATCATCATTGAAGAGTATGGATTGTTAGGAGGCGGTTTCATCGTATTTATCTATCTCGTTTTTCTGTATCGGTGTATTAGAATATTTAAACGATGTCCTTTTGCGTTTGGTGCATTTCTAGCATTGGGATTAAGTTTTACGTTGGTGATTCAAGCCCTAGCTAATATGGCAGTGACTGTGAATTTGTTTCCTGTAACAGGAGTGACGTTACCACTTGTGAGCATGGGGGGAAGTAGTTTCATTTTTACTTGTTTGGCAATAGGAATCATTTTGAGTGTGGCAAGAAACGTAGAGCAATTGGAAGGAAAAAATAAAGAGGAAGAGGCAAAGGCAGTGGCAGCATGAGCAAACGAGTCATTATAGCGGGGGGAGGAACGGGGGGACATATTTTTCCAGCATTGGCCATTGCTGGAGCGTTGAAAAAAATGGATTCGTCAATTGAAATTCTCTTTGTGGGTGCAAAGGGAAAAATGGAGATGGAAAAAATTCCGCAAGCGGGTTATCCCATAAAAGGGCTAGACATTGCGGGTTTTAATAGAAGTTCTTTGATAAAGAATATAGGGCTACCCTGGAAACTTCTCAAGAGTTTTTGGCAAGTCAATCGGGTATTAGGTCAATTCAAACCTGATGCCGTGTTGGGTGTGGGAGGTTATTCTAGTTTTCCAGTATTGCGAATGGCACAGTGGAGGGGTATACCAACCTTTCTACATGAGGCTAATTCCTATGCAGGAAAATCGAACCAATTGCTTGCTAAAAAAGTGCAAGGTGTGTTTGCAGGCGTTGCTGGGTTAGATCGCTTTTTCCCTGCTGAAAAAGTTTGTTATACGGGTAATCCGGTACGGAGTGTTATAACGCAATCGCTCCCTGCAAAGGATGTAAGTAGACAGCATTTTCAGTTAGCAACGGATCCACTCACTTTATTAGTGGTAGGAGGAAGTTTAGGTGCTCGTGCCATTAATGAAGCAATGCGAGAGGGCTTATCATTATTATTAGCACAGGGTATACAAGTGATTTGGCAAACTGGAAAACCTTTTGCAGCGGAAGCGGAGCAAGTTTGTAAAGGAAAAAAAGGAGTGTGGACGGGAGCATTTATTCAGCAAATGGAAATGGCTTACGCAGCAGCAGATCTCATCATTGCGCGAGCGGGTGCTATGACCGTAGCAGAAATAGCTGTCGTAGCAAAGCCAGCCATTTTTGTTCCTTTTCCACATGCGGCGGAGGATCATCAAACTGCTAATGCTCTGCAACTGGTCAATAAACAGGCTGGGTTGATGATTAAAGACCAAGAGGCTGCAAAAAAATTAATTCCAGCCGTGATTGAGTTGTGTCAAGATGAGGAAAAAAGAAAAAAAATGATTGAACAGATACGGCCCTTGGGAATTCGGGATGCTGCAGATCGGGTGGCTATAGAAATGTTGAAAAGATTGAATAAATGATGAAGAAAATGGTTGTCGATACAACATTATTGAATCAACCTTTTCAAGGAACAGAAGGGATTAAAGAAATCTGTTTTGTTGGGATTGGGGGAATTGGGATGAGTGCATTGGCAAGGTTCTTTTTAGAAAGGGGAGTTAACGTGAGTGGATATGACAAAACAAAAACGGCATTAACTACTCAATTGGAAGAACAAGGAATGTTTATTCACTATGAAGACAGTATTGATCGAGTGAATAAGAAAGCTGATGTGATTGTATATACGCCCGCTATACCAGGGGATCATCAGGAGTTGAACTGGTATAAAAAAAATGGATATACTATTTGGAAGCGGAGTGATCTGCTACAACGTATAACCGAGAGCTCTTTGAATATTTGTATTGCAGGAACACATGGCAAAACTACTACCAGTACACTGGTGGCGCACATTTTGCGAAATAGTGGCTTAGGGTGCAATGCTTTTTTAGGAGGAATTGCGAGTAATTATGAAACTAATTACTGGAGCAGTCCAACCAATTGCTGCGTGGTAGAAGCAGATGAATATGATCGCAGTTTTTTGAAGTTGAAACCTCACATTGCATTGATCACAGCGATGGATCCAGACCATTTGGATATCTATGGTACCGCAGCCGAAATGGAAGAAGCTTTTTTGCAATTCAGTGGCTTAGTTGCAACCAACGGCCTGTTGATTTATAAACAGGGGTTGAAACGAGCTGCTGCATTACGTGCCTCACAATTGTGTAGCTATCATCTTAGTGATTCTACTGCCGATTGCTATGCAACTGATTTAAAAGTAGAAAATGGTAGTTATCATTTTTCAGTAGTAGTCAGTGGTAAAACCATAACTGGATTTCAACTTTCCATGGGGGGACTTCACAATGTAGAGAATACGGTGGCTGCTATTGCTATTGCCAATTGGATGGGAGTGAAGGAAGAAAAGATCATAGCAGCGGTAGCATCATTCCGAGGCGTACAACGTCGATTCCAAGTGCTCTACAAGAGTGATCGCCGGGTATTGATTGATGATTATGCACATCATCCAGCTGAACTACAAGCGCTGATCACGGGTGTCAGATCACTGTATGGTGCTAAGAAATGTGTAATCATATTTCAGCCGCATTTGTATACAAGAACCAGTGATCTCTCAAGGGAATTCGGTGAAGCCTTAGCCTTAGCAGACCAGGTTGTCTTATTACCTATCTATCCGGCTAGGGAGTTGCCTATCGAAGGAGTGACCAGTGAGTTGATAAAAAAAGCAATCACCCAAAAGCCAGTAGTGATCATTGAAAAAGATGAATTAGTGAATTGGCTGACCGATGCAATCAAATATGAAAAGGAGCAAACGATATATATAACAGCAGGAGCGGGTGATATTGACCAGTTACTGCCCAGTATAAAAAAGTTAATCGAAACGACTTGAAAATAAAAAGAATCATACAACGCATTTTATTTTTCCTTTTCTGGATAGGAATTGGAACGGGTATGACTTTATTACTCGTTGCCGGTATTGGACGTCGGAATAAAGAAAGATTTCGCTCCTACACAATCGAGATTCAAGGACACTATGGTGGATCTTTCTTATCGGTTGATTCAGTGGCTAGTTTATTGCAAAGTCATACAGCAGGAGTGCGCGGTGAATTGCTCTCGCTTTTCAATATGCAACAAGTAGAAATGAAATTGCATCAACATCCGTGGATACGAAAAGCACAATTGTATTTTGACAACAAGGACATTCTACATGTGCGGGTTACTGAAAAAATACCGCTAGCCCGCGTTTTCACCTTGAATGGCACGTCTAGTTATTTAGATGAACTGGGGCAGTTGATGCCTCTTTCCACAACACGCGCTGTGAAAGTGCCCGTATTTACTGGAATAGCTGACAGCGTCGGCATTAAAAATCGAGATAGCCTCTTATTGATTCAAATGAGAGATATGGCGCAGTTTATTGTCAATGATACATTCTGGAATGCGCAAGTAGCACAACTGGATCGTACGGCAGATCAAAATTGGGAAATGATTCCTGTAGTAGGTGATCATATTGTGAAGTTGGGACAGGCAACTGATTTCCCAGGACAATTGCGAAACCTATTTATTTTTTATAAACAGGTTTTAGTCAAGGCTGGTTTTAATCGCTATCGGAC